>JAFEDM010000322.1 GCA_018241625.1 Pseudomonadota bacterium
AGACCCGCAAGGGTTCCGGGAGGGCTATACGGCCGTGCGCCACGTGCTGATCGCGATCGCCGCCCTGACGGCCAGCGTGCTGATGCTGGCCTCGGCGGCGCACGGCTTCTAGACGGCCGCCGCGAGGCCCTGGCGGCGATAGATCCGCCAGAACTCCAGCCCCACCCGCAGCAGCATCCCCAGGATCGCGATGCCGATCCCGACCTTCATGCCGAGGTCGAAGTTGGTCTGGATGATCGCCAGGACGTTCGGCTGCAGGATGGGCGAGTTCACCTCCACCCAATGCCCGGCCTGGAACACCTGGCCCAGGATCGCCACCCCGTAGAAATAGCGGCCGGCCAGCATGGCGGTGTTGGTCCGCGTCCATTGCGGCCGGGCCAGCGCGATCACGTCGGCGCCGATCTCCCACAGCGCATAGACCAGGATCGGCCAGTGCCAGGCGGCCCACACAGGCCCAAGCGCCACCGAAAGATGGACCGGATAGGGGAACAGGGCCTGGAAGTGGATCGCGCCCTGCCACCACAGGACGAAGATGACATCGGCGACCATCTCGCCCACCAGGGTGGCGCGCGTGCGGCTCCCGCGCCCCGGCGGCGGCAGGCGCGACGGCTTCCAGTCGCGCAGGAATCCCGCCTTGCCGAACCGCTCGAAGGCGGCGAACGCCAGGGTGATCACCCCGAACAGCCCGATCGCCATCGAGACTATGTTCGACCCGACGCCGCGGATGTCGGCGTTGGTCCGCCCGAGCAGGACGGCGACGGCCAGCAGCGTCACATAGACGATGGCCAGGATGCCGAGGCTCCACTGGATCGTGGTCAGCCAGAACGGGAAGACCTCCGGCCCGATCAGGTGCTGGGTCTTGCGATAGCGGGCGGCGACCACCAGCGGATGGCCGAACTCCAGCAACAAGGCCTCTATGTCCTGCCGGGTCAGCGGCCGGCCCAGCGACGCCTCGCGCTCTTCCTGGCGCGACAGCAGCTCCTCGCGCAGCTCGCCCAGGATGTCGCCCGACGCCTTGGCGGGCAGGTGGCGGCCGACCGCAGCCAGGTAGCGTTCGATGAGGTCCATCAGGCCTCTCCCTTCAGGATGTCGCCGATCGAGGCGTTGAGCGACGCCCACTCGGCCGCCAGCCGGCCCAGCACCGCGCGGCCCTCGTCGGACAGCCGGTAGAACCGCTTGTTGCGCTTCTCCTCCTCGCGCCATTCGCTGGTCAGCAGGCCTTGGGCCTCCAGCCGGCGCAGCATGGGATAGAGCGCGCCTTCGTCGATCTCGACGCCGGCGTCGGCCAGGGCCTTGCGCAGGGTGTAGCCGTAGTGCTCGCGCTTCAGGTGGCCGAGCACGGCGAGGATCAGCGATCCGCGCCGCAGCTCCAGTCGGAGGGTCTCGTAGATGTCGCCTTCGGTCGGCATGCTGTGCGTCATATACTGTGTGACACACACCGTCTAGCGCATAGTATCGGAACCGCCGGCGAAGATGGCGAAACGCTAACTTCCGTTTACGCCGTAAGCGGTGCTACGGTCGCCGAAACGGGAGGCTTCACCAGATGCGGAAACTGCTCATCGCCGGCGCCCTGATCGCGGCCGCCAGCGCCCTGCCCTTCGCGGCCGATGCGGCCCCGGCCAAGAAGCCGGCCCATGCCGCCGCCATGAAGATCGAGGACCACTACGCCACCAACAACGGGGTGAAGATCCACTACGTCGCCGAGGGCCATGGCCCGCTGGTGGTGATGGTCCACGGCTTCCCCGACTACTGGGCGACCTGGAAGCCGCTGATGGCCACCCTGGCGGCCGACGGCTACCGCGCCGTGGCCATGGACAACCGCGGTTACAACCTGTCCGACAAGCCGCAGGGCGAGGCCGCCTACGCCATGCCGAACCTAGTGGGCGACGTGGCCGCAGTGGTCGCCGCCGAGGGTCAGAAGGACACCATCCTGATCGGCCACGACTGGGGCGCGTCGATCGCCTGGAACACCACCTTCGCCAGGCCCGAGATCGTCAACAAGCTGATCATCATGGCCGTGCCCCACCCGGCCGGCATGGCCCGCGAGATGGCCACCAACAAGGCCCAGCAGGCCGGCTCGAACTACGCCCGCAACTTCCAGAAGGAAGGCTCGGAAAAGAACCTCACCGCCGAGGGCCTGGCCGGCTGGGTCAAGGACCCGGCGGAGAAGGCCGGCTACGTCGAGGCGTTCAAGCGCTCCGACTTCGGGGCGATGATGAACTACTACCGCGCCAACTACCCGAAGGGCGTCGGCGAGACGGCTGCCCAGCCGCCCCAGACCCCGCCGGTCAATGTGCCGGTGCTGGTCATCCACGGCATGAAGGACACCGCCCTCAACGCCGCCGGCCACAACGGCACCTGGGACCACGTCACCAAGGACACCACCATCCTGATGGTCCCCACCGCCGGCCACTTCGTGCAGCACGACGCCGAAGCCCTGGTCGACCGCACGGTGAAGGACTGGCTCGACGCGCGCCGATAAACGCAAGTTGCTCCCCTTTGGGGGAGCTGTCAGCGAAGCTGACTGAGGGGGTCCTCAACCGCGGTGGGCGACCCCCTCCGGCGCTTCGCGCCACCTCCCCCGAAGGGGAGGAATTTGTTAGCGTCGACCCGTGGACGCACCGAACCAAACGCGCGCCTTCGCCAAGGTCCTTCGACGCAAGCTGACCTTGCCGGAAGGCTTGCTCTGGCGTGCGATAAAAGGGCGAAAGCTCGCGGGCCTGCACTTCCGCAAGCAGCATCCGATCGGTCCCTACGTGCTCGACTTCTATTGCGACTCCAGGAAGCTCGCCGTTGAGGTCGACGGTCAGAGCCACAACTTCGGCGACCGGCCGGAACGGGATGACCGACGTGACGCTTGGCTCGCGGATAAGGGAATCCGGACTCTTCGCATTCGCGCAGCCACCGTCCTTGAAGACGTAGATATCGCCACCCGGACGATCCTAGGGTTCCTCGACATCCCGGCCGAACCCTAAGGCGCGTAGCTGGAGCGGATCTTGATGCCCCAGTGGCCGTCCTCGCGGGTGACCACATAGACGCTGTCGAACCCGCCGATCACCGAGCCGTCCTTGCGGTAGCGGGTGAAGCGGGTGTCGATGTGCACCTTGTCCGGCCCGGCGTGGATCACCTCGCGGCGGTCCCAGGCGGAGTGGTCCCATTCGGCGAGGGCGCCGGTCTTGAACCGCTCCGGCTTGGCGTCGCCGGCGTTGAGGATCACCAGGCCCTGGCTGGCCAGCCGCACGCTCGGGAAGTTGAAGGTCGCCTCCCAGGCCGGGATGTCGCGGGCGTTGAACGCGGTCATGAAGGCGTCGAGCACGCCCTGGGCGGCCTCGATCGCGTCCGCGGTGGCGTCGTCTTCGCGCATGGGCGTCTCCCGTTCGACGCCACCATTGCATGGCGCCCGCCCATGGCCACAAGCTGAGCCGGCAAGTTCTGATCAGCGGAATCTGGGAAGGCGGAATCATGGACCTCGATCGGCGCGCTTCGCTGGCCGGCCTGCTCAGCCTGGCGGCCACGCCGGCCTTCGCCAAGGCCGGGAAGGCCTCCAAGGTCGCGCCCCGCTGGGCCGAGCTGGATGCGGCGGCCGGCAAGCTGGTGGCCGACCGGGCGATCCCCGGCGTCTCGATCTGCGTCGCCCGGCGCGGCACGCCGCTGTTCGTCAAGGGCTACGGCTGGGCCGACCTTGAGACCCGCGCGCCCATGGGCCGCGCCTCGGTCTGCCGCATCGGCTCGATCACCAAGCAGTTCACCGCCAGCGTGGTCCTGCAGCTCGCCCAGGAGGGCAAGCTCAGCCTCGACGACAACCTGTCGGTCTACCTGCCGGACTTCCCCAACGCCCAGCGGCTGGGGCTGCGGCGCATGCTCAGCCACACCTCCGGCCTCGGCAACTACACGGCGGTGAACCCCAAGCAGTTCCTGCAGGCCAGCCGCACCGATCGCGACGCCAGGGAACTGGTCGAGGCCATGAAGCCCACCAGCGAGACCCTGGCCTACGAGCCCGGGACCGATTGGCGCTACTCCAACACCGCCTATGTCCTGCTGGGCGTGGTCATCGAGAAGGTCACCGGCATGCCCTACGCCAAGGCCATGGAGGGGCGGATCTTCTCTCAGGTCGGCCTGTGCCACACGGCGGTGGACGACGCGGCGACCGTCGTGCCCGGCCGGGCCAGCGGCTACTCGCGCGACGTCAAGGCCGAGAGCGGCTTCGACAACGCTTCCTACATCGCCATGACCTATCCCGGCGGCGCCGGGAACATCCGCTCCACCGCCGAGGATCTCTGCGACTGGCACGCGGCCCTGCTGGGCGGCCACGTCCTGCCGCCCGACGCGCTGAAGGCGATGCTGACCCCGGTCACCCTCAACGACGGCAAGCTGCCCACCCGGCCCGACGGCAAGGGCGGCAGGACCGAGGTCCGCTACGGCTTCGGCGTCGACCTCGACGTCATCGACGGACACCCCACCGTCGCCCACAGCGGCGGCATTCAGGGCTTCGCCTCGCACATCGAGACCTACACCGACCTGGGGATCACCGGGGTCACCCTGATCAACACCGACACCACGACCCCCGAAGGCGCCGGGCTGTCCAAACTGGTCCGCAAGGCCGCGCTGACGGCCTAGAAGCCCTCCGCCTCGATGGAGGAGGGTTGGGTGGTGGTGTGGTCACGACGATGAGGCGTTGCGCGCGGCGAGGCGCCGACGCCCTTCCGCGACCCAAGACCCATCTTCCGGCGCACACCACCATCCCCGGCCCTTCCTCCATCGAGGAGGACGGGAGTTCTCATGACCTGCTGCCAACCTGTTGTCAGCAACCGCACGTCACGGCGTCGCGGAGGGTGGCGTCAGCGCCCGCGAAAACCTACCTTCGACCCATGTCCCAGGCTCCCACCGCTCCTGCCGGCGTCGCCGACATGTCGGCCTCGTTCGACTACGACGAGAACACCATGCCGATGCTGTGGAAGCCGCATCGGCCCGCCCGCCCCGAGAAGTCCGAGGGTGGCCGCAAGTTCAAGCTGGTCAGCGACTACGCCCCGGCCGGGGACCAGCTGACCGCCATTCCCGAGCTGGTGGCCGGGGTGAACGCGCGCGAGCACGACCAGGTGCTGCTGGGCGTCACCGGCTCCGGCAAGACCTTCACCATGGCCAAGGTGATCGAGGAGACCCAGCGCCCGGCGCTGATCCTGGCGCCCAACAAGACCCTGGCCGCCCAGCTCTACAGCGAGTTCAAGAGCTTCTTCCCCGAGAACGCGGTCGAGTTCTTCGTCTCCTACTACGACTACTACCAGCCCGAGGCCTACGTCCCGCGCACCGACACCTACATCGAGAAGGACTCCTCGATTAACGAGCAGATCGACCGCATGCGCCATTCGGCCACCCGGGCGATCCTCGAGCGCGACGACGTGATCGTGGTGGCCTCGGTCAGCTGCATCTACGGTATCGGCTCGGTCGAGACCTACACGGCCATGACCTTCTCGCTCGAGCCCGGCCAGAAGCTGGACGAGAAGCAGCTGATGGCCGACCTGGTGGCCCAGCAGTACAAGCGCAACGACCAGGCCTTCGAGCGCGGAACCTTCCGCCGCCGCGGCGACACCATCGAGATCTTCCCGGCCCACTACGAGGACCGCGCCTGGCGCATCAGCCTGTTCGGCGACGAGATCGAGGCGATCACCGAGTTCGACCCGCTGACCGGCAAGAAGACCAACGACCTGAAGGGCGTGAAGATCTACGCCAACAGCCACTACGTGACGCCGCGCCCGACGCTGAACCAGGCGGTCAACCAGATCCGCATCGAGTTGAAGGAGCGCCTCGACTGGCTGGTGGCCAACGGCAAGCTGCTGGAGGCCCAGCGCCTCGAACAGCGCACCACCTTCGACCTGGAGATGATCCAGGCCACCGGCTCCTGCGCCGGCATCGAGAACTACAGCCGCTACCTTACGGGCCGCCGCGCCGGCGAGCCGCCGCCGACCTTCTTCGAATACATCCCCGACAACGCCATCCTGTTCGTCGACGAGAGCCACCAGACCGTGCCGCAGATCGGCGGCATGTACCGCGGCGACTATCGGCGCAAGTTCACCCTGGCCGAGTACGGGTTCCGCCTGCCCTCGGCGATCGACAACCGCCCGCTCAAGTTCGAGGAGTGGGACGCCATGCGGCCGGACACCGTCCACGTCTCCGCCACGCCCGGCTCGTGGGAAATGGAACGCACCGGCGGCGTCTTCACCGAACAGGTGATCCGCCCGACGGGCCTGATCGACCCGCCGGTCGAGGTGCGCCCGGTCGCGGCCGACGGCTTCAGCCAGGTGGACGACGTCATCGACCAGGTTCGCCAGACCATCGCCAAGGGCTACCGCTCGCTGATCACCGTCCTCACCAAGAAGATGGCCGAGGACCTCACCGAGTACATGCACGAGCAGGGCCTGCGCGTGCGCTACATGCACTCCGACGTCGATACGCTGGAGCGCATCGAGATCATCCGCGACCTGCGCCTCGGCGCCTTCGACGTGCTGGTGGGCATCAACCTGCTGCGCGAGGGCCTGGACATCCCAGAGACCGGCCTGGTCGCCATCCTCGACGCCGACAAGGAAGGCTTCCTGCGCTCGGAGACCAGCCTGATCCAGACCATCGGCCGCGCGGCGCGCAACGTCGACGGCCGGGTGATCCTCTACGCCGACAGCATTACCGGCTCCATGGAACGCGCCATGGCCGAGACCAAGCGGCGCCGGGAGAAGCAGGAGCAGTACAACCTGGAGCACGGCATCACGCCGGCCAGCGTGAAGAGCCAGATCAAGGACATCCTCGCCAGCCCCTACGAGAAGGACCGCGTCACCGTCCCGGCCGGCGTCGCCGAGGACGGCTCCAAGCCCTTCATGGGCGACAACTTCAAGGCCACGCTAAAGGACCTGGAAGGCCGCATGCGCGAAGCCGCCGCCAACCTGGAGTTCGAGACCGCCGCGCGCCTGCGCGACGAGATCAAGCGCCTGAAGCTCCTCGACCTGGAATTCGCCTCCGACGTCCTGGCCCAGGGCGACACCGGCGACCGCGAGGCGGTGAAGGCCGTCCGCGCCGAAGTCCGCGCGGAGAAGGCCGAGGAGATGCGCAAGATGCGCGGCCGGCGGCGGAAGGGGCCGTGAGCTTCCCTTGACACCTCGCCCCTCCCCGGCCGACCGTCGCTAAAGGGTTCGGGGGCTGTGGAATGGCGAGACATCTGGGCGTCGTGGCGGTGGTCGCCGCGTTGGGCGTCGCGTCGACGGCCCTGGCCGCCTCGCGCACCGAGAGCTACCCCGCCGGGACCTTCAGGGTCACCAACGACTCCTCGCGGATCGTGGAGTGCACCTTCCTCGTGGACGGCCACACCCGGAACTACCTGAAGATCCATGTGGGCAAGGCCTACGTCTCGAACTTCGACGCGGGCCACGACCTGGGGCTGATGTGCGTCCACAGCAAGCCCGACATGTTCAAGCCGCTGAAGGCCGGCGTCGACTATCGCCTGAACAACCGCGACGGCTGGGTCGGCCTGACCGAAGGCCCGGCCGCGGCGCCTACTGAACCACCCGTACCCGGCTGACGCCCAACGCCCTGCTCTGGACGCTCGACCGCTGGTCACCGCCATCCCCGGCCGCATGGGCTAGGCCTTCATGAGCGCCTGAACGAAACGCCTGTGGCCCCAAACCCCAACGCCACCCCACCGGCGCCGTTCATGCAGCGGCCAGGGAACCTGTGCTGTTCTCGTCCGTAATTGAGACGACAGGTCGGGTGGCCTGGTGCTGGTCCCGGATCGTCCGGGGCGGTGGGCGGCCCGTACAAACCTGAGTTGGGATTGGAAGGCTTCGGCTATGTCACCCTCTCTTTCCGTGGTCGCGGACAACGACCTCAAGACCCCCCGTACTGAAACCGCCAGACCGGAGACCGTCGCCGAGCGCGTGCGCCGGCTGCAGGCGGAGGCCCGCACGCTCGCCAAGGATCACGTCCAGGCGCTGACCCGCGCCATCGCCGACGTGGAGCGCATGGCCGCCGAGATCGCCGAGGGCGGCGACGCCTATCCGCCGGGCGTCCGCGACCTGGCCCGCCGCTTCGTCGACGACTGCGAGGCCCGCGTCCAGACGCTGGAAGCCATCACCTCGCGGACGTAGCCACAGACCATAGCCCTCCTCCTCGATGGAGGAGGGTTGGGTGGTGGTGTGGCCGCTGAGGTGGAGACGTGGCGCGTGTCGGCGTCACCGCCTCTGGCGCCTTTCGCCCACCACCCTGCGTTCACCACCACCCTGACCCTCCTCCATCGAGGAGGAGGGAAACAGAGCTTCAGCGGCTCGCGCCTCGGGCCACAAGCTGGCAAGCTGCCGCCCATGAGCGCCCTCTTCCGGTTCGCCAGCGCGCGGCCGCGCGACCCCGCCGTCGAGGCCTGGTTCGGCCATGAGCCGATGCGCGAGCTGGCCCGGCCCTGGTTCGCGGCGATGCGCGCCGCCGGCCCCGACACCCGCGAGCTGATCCACGACGGCTGGCCCACCGCCTGCGTCGAGGACGCCGCCTACGCCTACGTCAGCGCCCACGCCGCCTATGTGAACCTGGGCTTCTACTTCGGCGCCGAGCTGCCCGACCCGGCCGGCCTGCTGGAAGGCGCCGGCAAGCGCATGCGACATGTGAAGGTCCGCTGGGGAAAGCCGCTCGACGAGGCGGCCCTCAACGCCCTCATCGCCGCCGCCCACGCCGACATGCGCCGCCGCCTCGACGCCGACTAAACAAATCCGCCCTTCCCCGCGAAAGCGGGGCCCAGGTGTTTTTCGTTGAAACCACGGATCACACGGATTTCACGGAAGGCGTCCGTGTGATCCGTGAAATCCGTGGTTCAAAAATCCTGCCTCGGCGCTTTCGCGGGGAAGACGGAAAAGCTCAGGCTGCCTCGCCCCTCCCACCGTCCATCTGGGCCAGGACCTTGGTCAGCGCCATGTCGGCGGTCACGTTGCCGACGGTGCGGAAGATGTCGGGGATCACCTCCACCGCGATCAGGATCGGCAGCAGGTCCACCGGCAGGCCGAAGCTGAGGCAGATCGGCGCGATGGAGGCGAAGAACGACACCTGACCCGGCAGGCCCACCGAGGCCATCGACGTCGCCACCGCCACGAAGGTCGCGCCCAGGTACTGCATGGGCGTCGGATGCATGCCGTAGACCTGCACCACGAACAGGGCGACGCCGAAGTTGGCCACCGGCCCGGTGATCCGGAAGATCGAGACCGCCAGCGGCAGCACCAGGCCGCTCACCCGGTCGGGGATGTTCAGCTCGTCGCGGCAGCGCTCGATCATCGCCGGCAGGCAGGCCAGCGACGACTGGGTGGCGAAGGCGGTCACCTGCACCGGCGCCACGGCGCGGATGAAGCGGCCCAGCGGCACGCCGCCCAGCATGGCCATGACATAGGCCACCAGGGTCATGCCGACGTTCCCCAGCACGATGGCGGTGATGTAGTGGACGATCACTCCGGCCGCGCCGACCCCGGCGCGCAGGCCGACGCCCAGCGCCAGGGCGAAGACGCCGATCGGCGCGACCATCAGCACCCAGCGGACCACCGTCACCATCACCTCGCCGAGGCTTTCGAAGATGGCCACGAAGTTCGTGCGCCGCGGCTCCGGCAGCCGGGTGGCGGCGAAGGCGAAGAAGCTGGCGAACACCACCAGCGGCAGGATGGCGTCCTCGCTGGCGGCCTTCAGCACATTGCCGGGGGCGAGGCCGGAGACGAAGCCGACGAACGTCGGCGCCGCGCGGGCCACGTCAGGCGCGGCGCGGGCGCCGGCGCGGATCGCCGCCGCCGCCGGCCCGCTCACCGGCCAGATGGCGTAGAACACCTGGGCGAAGCCGAGCGCGAAGACCGCGCTGACGGTCATCATGAAGGCGATGATCAACAGCGCGCGGACCGCCAGCCGCCCGGTCGCCGCCGCGTCGGCGACGCCGGCGATGCCGGTGACCATCACCGCGAAGATCAGCGGCACGACGGTCATCCGCAGGCTGTTGAGCCAAAGATTGCCGATCGACTCGACCAACTCGACGCCGGATTTCAGGGGCGGCGCGCCCCAGGCGGCGATGGCGGCGCCGATGCCCAACCCCAGGACCAGGGCGATCACCACCCGCACGCTCAGCGATCGCAGCATCTTCCCCCCGGGCCGGTTCGGCGGGCAGCCTAGAACATGATGTGCGGGCTACACAAAGCCCTCCTCCTCGATGGACGAGGGTTGGGCGGTGGTGCGGTCGCTGACGTCGAGGCCTGGCGCAGATGGCGTCGGCGCCAACTTGCGTGACCTTTCAGCGTCTTGCGCCCACCACCATCCCCGACCCTTCCTCCATCGAGGCGGAAGGGAGAATGCTCAGCCGCGCTCCAGGTAGCGCACGGTGAAGGAGTGGCTCCGCTCATCGCGCGGACAATGGCGCAGGCGCTCCGCCGCGTCGGCCAGCGCCTGGTCCTGGTCGCGGTGACGGGCGAGGTCTTGGCCGTCGCCCCTCACGATCCAGGTGTCTTGGTCTTCGACCACTTCGAGCTTCATAGAATCCCGCCTTCTGCAACCGCAGCGATAGATTCCAGTCGTTAAGACACCAAGTGCGGGTGTGCGCCGCAGCATGCGGTGTGTTGTCGCACCTCGTAGTTGTACGTACTCAATCTGAACGAGTGCTTACCGGCAGGTCGCAGATGCTGAAGCTTGCGCCGAGCCGCGCCTTGGCCGCCGCGGCCCGCGCGCGGAAGGCGGGACCGGCGGTGTTCTCCACCCGCAGGCGCGGCCGCTCCGCCGGCGGCAGGTCGCTCGCCACCCGCACGCGCACCATGCGGTCGGGGTCCGCCGGCGGCTCGCCCACCGCCATGGCCCGCACCACGTCGAGCCCGGCCACCACCCGGCCCCAGACCGCGTAGTCGTGGTCCAGCCGCCGGGCCGGGGCGCGCATGAAGAAGATCTCGGAATTGGCCGTGTCGATCCCGGCCTGACGGCCCATGCCGGCCACTCCGTCGCAATAGGCGCCCCAGACGCGCGGCCGGTGATCGGCGCCCAGCGCCTGCTCCTTCGCCGAGACCCCGGCCACCGGCACGCTGCCCAGGAAGCCCTCCATCCCGTCCGACCGCGCGACCGTCGAGGTCACCGCCTCGGCCGGCACGCGAGCGGAGAACTCCGCCGGCAGGTCGGGATAGGCGCTGGTCCCGCCGTCGTGGTTGTTGGGGTTGCCGGTCTGGTCGACGAAGCCCTCGATCACCCGATGGAACAGCAGGCCATCGTAGACGCCCTCGCGCGCCAGGCGCTTCACCCGCTCCACCGCCTTGGGCGCCAGCAGGGGCGCCATCTCCACCACGATGCGGCCCTTGGAGGTGTCGATCACCAGGGTGTTCGCCGGGTCCAGCGGCCGCCAGTCCCGTTCCGCCGGCGCGGCGCCCATCGTCAGCGCCGCCGCCATAACCAATAGTCCGCTCGCCAGCCTGCGCACCTTTCGCCTTCTCCTCGCCCCGCTTCGGACACGAAGCGTCACTTTAGTTCGCCCGTCCAGCAAGGGGAGGCTGAGATGGGCAGGCTGTTCGGATCGCTCGGCGTCGCCATGGCGATGGCCGGCGCCTGCCTGCTCCCGGCGTCCGCCCGCGCCGTCGCCCGCGCGCCCACGCCGCCGCCGCCCCTGGTCCTCGACCATGCCTGGATCGCGGTGAAGCCCGGCGCGCCGGAACGCAAGGCGCTGGTCCGCGCCGGCTTCCACGTCAATCCCGCCGTCAACCGCCATGACGGCCAGGGCACGGCCTCGATCACCGTCGAGTTCGAGAACGGCTTCCTCGAGCTGCTCTGGCCGGACGACATGGTCACTGTCGCGCCCGAGCTGATGGCCGCCAAGTCCAAGTTCGTGGCCCGCTCGAACTGGCGCGACAACGACTGGTCGCCCTTCGCGGTGGGCTTCCACCGCACCGCCACAACGCCGCAGGCCTTCCCGTTCGAGACCTGGAAGGTCACCGCCGACTGGATGGGCGCGGGCGAGTCCATCGAGATGCTGACGCCGCGCGCCAGCCACGGGGTCAGCCTGTTCGTGCCGACCCACGCGGTGGACGAGGCCGCCAACCTGGCCGCGATCCGCGCGGGCGGGCCGGCCGCGGCGGTCTTCCGCCACCCGAACGGCGCCCACCGGCTGACCGCCATCCGGGTCATCTCGCCGACCGCCGCCGGCCTGCCGCCCTCGGCGGAGTACATCCGCACCGCCGGCGCCGCGGGCCTGGACGAGGGCCGCGCCTGGCTGATGGAGGTCACCCTCGACCACGCCGCCCAGCGCCGCACCGCCGACCTGCGCCCCGACCTGCCGCTGATGATCCACTACTAGGATGGCCGGCTTCCCTCCCTTCCTCCTCGATGGAGGAAGGGTCGGGGATGGTGGTGTGCGCAGGACGGTGAAATCCTTTGACTTGGTCGGCATCGACACCCTCGACGCCCCCTGTCGCCTTTCAGCAGCCACACCACCACCCAACCCTTCCTCCATCGAGGAGTGAGGAGGGCTTTCAGGCAAACGCCTCTTCCAAATCGGAGATAATCTTCCGCCGCCAGGTCACTTTACCGCGCGAACCGGCAGCCTATCTTCCGCGTCGAGAAAGGATCATCCCATGATCGACAAACGACCCTTTGCAGGCCTCGGCGGCGCCGACCACGGCTGGCTCAAGGCCAAGCACCACTTCTCCTTCGCCAACTATTACGACCCCAAGAAGATGGGCTGGGGCGCGCTTCGCGTCTGGAACGACGACGAGATCGCCGCCAACTCCGGCTTCCCGCCGCACCCGCACAGCGACATGGAGATCATCACCTATGTCCGCACCGGGGCGATCACCCACCAGGACTCCATGGGCAACAAGGGCCGCACCGGCGCGGGCGACGTGCAGGTGATGAGCGCCGGCACCGGCGTGCGCCACGCCGAGTACAACCTCGAGCCCGAGACCACGACCCTGTTCCAGATCTGGATCGAGCCGGATCAGCCCGGCGGCCCGCCGTCCTGGGGCGCCCAGCCCTT
Source organism: Pseudomonadota bacterium (assembly GCA_018241625.1). Classification (GTDB taxonomy): domain Bacteria; phylum Pseudomonadota; class Alphaproteobacteria; order Caulobacterales; family Caulobacteraceae; genus Phenylobacterium. The sequence goes on from JAFEDM010000322.1 coordinate 12,998, forward strand.
CCCCAAGGGCGACCGCGCCGGCAAGTTCGTGACCCTGGCGTCGGGCCTGCCCGGCGACGAGGGCGCCCTGCCGATCCGCACCTCGGCGCGGGTGGCCGGCGCGACTATCAAGGCCGGCGACACCACCGACTACGACCTTGACCCCAGCCGCCACGCCTACCTGGTCTCGGCCGTCGGCTCCGTCGAGGTCAACGGCGTGCGCCTCGACCCCCGCGACGGCGCGGCGATCACCGGCGAAAGCAAGCTGACGATCAAGGCCCTGGACGACGCCGAAGTCGTCCTGGTCGACGCGGCCTAGACCTGACCGCTCCTCCCCCGAAGGGAACACTTCGGGGGAGGTGTCGGCAAAGCCGACGGAGGGGGCGATCAGCGGTCACCCCCTCCGGCTCGCCGCTGCGCGTCGATCCACCTCCCCCGCTCCGCAGGGGAGGAGCAAGGTCGCCCTTGCCCGCGCCCGCCTAATCCCATAGCCAACCCTCAGTTGACTTAGGGGGAGTGCGGACGATGGCGGGCTTGGTTCTGGCGATGGCCCTGGCGGCCACGGCGCCCGCGGCGACGCCCCCCGACCACGTCCGGCAGTATCACGATGTGATGATCTCGCCGAAAGGCGACCTGGTCGCCGCCGTCGAGTCCGACGATCCCTTCGCCTCCGAGGCCGAGCCGCACGGCCAGGTGGTCTTGCGCGACCGCAGCGACGGCAAGATCCTCGCCCAGTACGACCCTTGCCAGGCCTGCTTCTACGCCGGCCTGCGCTGGTCGCCGGACGGCAAGGCGCTGGTGTTCATCTCGTCCAACCGCAAGGCCCGCAGCGCCTCGATCCAGGTGGTGCGCGACGGCAAGGCCGCCTCGGTGCTTGAGTTCGCCGGCCTGCTGGCCGACCCGCTCTGGTCGCCGGACGGCAAGACGCTCGCGGTGTTGGCCACCGACCGGCCGCGCAAGCAGACCGGCGCGACCCAGGCCGGCGCGGCCCTGGTCGGCGTGATCGACGCCGCGACCGACGAGCAGCGCATCGCCGTCCTGCCCGCGGAAGGCGGCGCGGCGCCCAGGTTCCTCTCGCCCGCCGACACCTTCGTCTACGAGTACGACTGGACGCCGGACGGCAAGGGCTTCGCCGCCACCGCCGCCAAGGGCGACGGCGACAACAACTGGTGGATCGCCAAGCTGGTCGCCGTGGGGACGGACGGCTCCTTCCGCGAGATCGCCGATCCCGGCGTGCAGATGAAGTGGCCGAAGGTCTCGCCGGACGGCAAGAGCGTGACCTTCATCGGCGGCCTGCACTCCGACTTCGGCCCGACCGGCGGCGACCTCTATGTCGCCCCCTGGGCCGGCGGCGCGGCCGTCGACAGGACGCCCAGCTACAAGGGCAGCCTCACCTCGCTGGCCTGGCGCGGGAAGACCCTGTTCGCCACCGCCATCGAGGGCGACCACAACTCTGTCATGACCATCGATCCCGCGAGCGGGGCCATCAAGCGGCTGTTCACCTCCGAGGCGACCTTCTCCTCCGGCGAGGGCAAGGTCTCGCTCTCCGCCGACGGGAAGCTGATGGCCACCACTGGCGAGAGCTTCACGGTCCCCCCGCACATCGGCGCAGGCCCAATCGACCGGCCGAAGGTCATAACCCACCTGAACGACGCGCTCGCCGCCCAGGTCACGGCGCAATCCGTGCACTGGACGAACGAGGGCTTCAACGTCCAGGGCTGGCTGGTCGGCCCCCCCCATGTGGAGCCTGGCAAGAAATATCCGATGATCGTCCAGGTGCACGGCGGCCCCAGCTCGGCCGTCCAGCCCGGCTACCTTTGGAAGGGCACCACCAACGACCTGGTCCAGCACGGCTTCTTCGTCTTCGAGCCCAACCCGCGCGGCTCCTTCGGCCAGGGCGAGGCCTTCACCAAGGCCAATGTGAAGGACTTCGGCGGCGGCGACCTGCGCGACATCCTGGCGGGCGTCGATGCGGTGGAGAAGGTGGCGCCCGTCGACGACAAGCGCCTCGGCGTCTACGGCCACTCCTACGGCGGCTACATGACCATGTGGACGGTCACCCACTCCAACCGCTTCAAGGCGGGCGTCGCCGGGGCCGGCATCGCCGACTGGGTCAGCTACTACGGCGAGAACGGCATCAACCAGTGGATGGTCCCGTTCTTCGGCACGACCGCCTACAAGGACCCGGCCGCCTACGACCGGTTCTCGCCGATCCGCTACATCCAGAACGCCAAGACGCCGACCTTCATCTACGTCGGCGAGCGTGACGTCGAGTGCCCGGCCGACCAGTCGCTGCAGTTCCACGCCGGCCTCGACGCCATGCACGTGCCCAACAGCCTGGTGATCTACGCCGGCGAAGGCCACGGCATCCGCGACGCCGATCACAAGCAGGACCTGAAGCAGCGCATCCTGGGCTGGTTCGACAAATACCTGGGGCAACCCTAGGACCGGGCGAGAAGTAGCTGCGATGCGGACAGCGTCAGGATTGGTCGCCGCGATCTTGGCGCTCGACCTCGCCGCGCCTGCCGCCGCCCAGCCCGCCCTGAAGGGTCCGCTGGCCGGCCTGTCGTTCCTGGTGGGCCGGTGGAGGGCTGACGACGGCAAGGTGGCCGACACCGGCCAGACCTCGGTCGGGACGTCCAGCTTCACCGTCGAAGCCGACGGCGCGGCCCTGCTGCGCCGCGACCGCACCGACCTCACCAATCCCGACGGCAAACGGGCCGGCGGCTTTGGGCAGATCATGCTGATCCACGCAGCCGACGGGGGCCTGGGCGCTGAATATGTGGACGGCGAGGGCCATGTGATCCGCTACGAGCGGGTCGCGCTGAAACCGGGCCGGTCGGTGGTCTTCACCAGCCCCTCGGGCGAAGGCCAGCCGGCCTTCCGCCTGAGCTACGAACTGAAGGGGCCGGACGACCTCAAGGTCGACTTCGGCATGATGCCGCCTGGCTCCGCAAACCTGCGCCTGATCGCCAGCGGCATGCTGCACCGGGTGAAATAGACCTGTCCAAGGTAACGATAGGCGTTACAAACGCGACATAGGCATGCAACCGTGGGTCGCCGGGCGGTCCGGCACGACGCAAACGGGGGTACCATGCTGAAGATCGCCACGCTCGCCCTGGGCCTTTCGCTGTTGGCCGGCGCCGCCCTGGCGGCGGTCCAGCCGTTCCCGGCGAGCTTTAAGACCCGCACGATCGCCGTGAACGGCACGCAGATCTATGTCCGGGTCGGCGGCCACGGACCGGCGGTGGTCATGCTGCATGGCTATGGCGAGACGGGCGACATGTGGCAGCCGCTGGCGGTGGCGCTCGCCAAGACCCACACGGTGATCGTGCCGGACCTGCGCGGCATGGGCCTTTCGGCCCATCCGGACACCGGCTACGACAAGAAGACTCAAGGGCGCGACGTCTCCGGCGTGCTCGACGCCCTGCACGTCGACAAGGTCGATGTGGTGACCCACGACATCGGCAACATGGTCGGCTACGCCTTCGTGGCCGAGCAGCCGCAGCGCGTCACCCACCTGGTGCTGATGGACGCCCCGATCCCCGGCGTCGGCCCCTGGGAGGAGATCCTGAAGAACCCGCTGCTCTGGCACTTCCGTTTCGGCGGACCGGACATGGAGCGGCTGGTGAAGGGCCGCGAGCGCATCTACCTCGACCGCTTCTGGAACGAGTTCTCGGCCAATCCGAAGAACTTCGACGAGGCGAGCCGCGTCCACTACGCCAAGCTCTATGCCCGGCCGCACGCCATGCACGACGGCTTCGAGCAGTTCCACGCCTTCGACCAGGACGCGCTCGACAACCACGAGTTCCTCAAAGCCGGCCCCATGACCATGCCGGTCCTGGCCGTCGGCGGCGAGAAGTCCTTCGGACCCGAGATGGCGGTGGTGGCCAAGGCCGCCTTCACCAACGTGAAGGGCGTGGTCATTCCCGCGGCAGGCCATTGGGTGATGGAGGAAAATCCCAAGGACACGGTGGCGGCCGTCACGAACTTCCTGAACTGATCGTCGCCTCAGCCAGAAGGAGACTGTCATGCCCACCATCACCACCAAGGACGGCGTCGAGATCTTCTACAAGGACTGGGGCAAGGGTCAGCCCATCGTGTTCAGCCACGGCTGGCCGCTGTCGTCCGACGACTGGGACGCCCAGCTGATGTTCTTCGTGACCCACGGCTACCGGGTGGTCGCCCATGACCGCCGCGGCCACGGCCGCTCGACCCAGGTCTCCGACGGCCACGACATGGACCACTACGCCGACGACCTGGCCGCGGTGGTCGAGCATCTGGACCTGAAGGACTGCGTGCACGTGGGCCACTCCACCGGCGGCGGCGAGGTCGTCCACTATCTCGCCCGGCACGGCGAAGGCCGCGCGGCGAAGGCCGCCCTGCTCTGCGCGGTGCCGCCGCTGATGGTGCAGACCGAGGCCAACCCCGGCGGCCTGCCCAAGGCGGTGTTCGACGACTTCCAGACCCAGCTCGCCGCCAGCCGCTCGGACTTCTACCGCGCGGTCGCCGCCGGGCCGTTCTACGGCTTCAACAAGAACCCCGAGAAGGCGTCCCAGGCGGTGGTCGACAACTGGTGGCGCCAGGGAATGATGGGCGGCGCCAAGGCCCACTACGACGGCATCGTCGCCTTCTCCCAGACCGACTTCACCGAGGACCTGAAGAAGATCACCGTCCCGGTGCTGGTGATGCACAGCGAGGACGACCAGATCGTCCCCTATGCCGATAGCGGCCCGCTGTCGGCCAAGCTGCTGCGCAACGGAACGCTGAAGACGTACCAGGGCTTCCCGCACGGAATGCCGACCACCGAGGCCGCGACCATCAACGCCGACCTCCTGGCCTTCATCCAAAGCTAGGCGGCGCGAATTCCAACAAAAAACGCCGCCGGCCTCGCGACCGGCGGCGCTCTTGTCATCCAGTCCCCGCGATCAGGCGGTCGCGGCCACCCGCTGGCGACGGCGCATAGCCGCGCCGACCCCACCGAAGCCCAGGATCATCAGCGCCCAGGCGCTCGGTTCCGGGACGGTCTGGAAATCGAAGTTGGCGCTGGGGCCGCCCGCGAAATCGTAGGTCACGTGGTCCACGGCCCCGGAGAAGCCGCCGGCCTGGCCCGAGCCGATGCCGATGCTGACGCCGGTCACCTCGATGTCCTCGCCGGGATTGCCGGCCAGCCATTGGGAGAGCGTCTTCTCACCGCCGTCGGCGGCGGCCTGCGTCGGGCCCAGCTGGGCGTTGGTCGCCCAGAAGATCCCGGAGTTCAGGGTCGCCGAGAGGGTGATCCACTGGCCGGTCGGGGCGTCGGTCTGGTTCTGGTAGTGGTACTCCAGCACCAGGGAGCCGGCGTAGTTGCCGTTGTCGGTCAGCGACAGGCGCATCACCGGCGAGAAGACGCTGGTGTTGGCCGGGTCGTCGTAGAAGTCGAACGACAGGCTGTTCAGCGACGACAGCGCCACCGGCCCGCCGGTGAAGGCGTAGGTCAGGTCGGCCTTGCCGTCCGAGCCTGGCGAGGCGAAGTAGGCCGCGCCGTTGCCGTCGTTGGAATAGGTGTTGGTGATGCCCACCGAGGCGCCGCCGCCCACCGCGCTCTGCTGCCAGACGCCGGCGACCGGGGCGATGTAGGCCCGGTTCGCGTCGCCGCCCGGGCCGGTCACCGTCGTCACCGTGCCGTTGGCGTTGGTCGTCGTCGTGGCCGTCCCGGCGCCGAAGGTCCCGTTGATGTTCGCCAGGCTCGAATTGTAGACATTCTGGGCATTGGCCGAGGCCACGGCGCCGCCGGCCGCCATCACAGCGGCCAGCGCCGCAATCTTCACAAAACGCATTCCCACACCCCCGATCACCGACCCAACAGCGGGCCGAATTTTTATGGTAAATTTACGCTGTCATGACGCAACCGGGGGGCGCAAGGCGACTCGCCTCAAAGGGGAATTGTGGCCTAGGCCATCTCGGGTTGCGGCGCGAACTCGAGGATCTGGCGCAGTTCGCAGGTTCCCGGCCCAGCCACCTTCAGGAAGGCCTTGCAGCCTTCGATGGCCTCGTCGAGCGAGTTGAACTGCAGCATGGCGAAGCCGCTGGCGCGCTGGGTTTCCGGGCTCACCGAATAGGCGCCGCTCTCGTCCAGGCTGATGCGGGCGCAGCGGTCGCGCGGGGTCAACGGCTCGGTGGAGATCAGGTGGCCCTTGGCGCTCCACTCCTCGATGAGCGCCATCATCGCCTGCATGTGCTCGGGGCTGGGATCGCCGCCTTCGACGCTGGCCTCGGAACGATAGATCGAGATGTACCGCATGGGTCGTCCTCCGTGGGTTCTGGCCCAAGGACGGCCGGCCGCGCGCGGTTCCGACACAGCGCTCAGCCTTTGTGGATCGGGTCCACCCAGGCCACGCCCTCAGGTTTCTCGACCGGGTCGATGTCGAGGTTCACCACCACCGCGTCGGAATCGGAGCGGACCAGCACGCACATCAGCGGCTCGTCGGTGGAGGCGTTGATCTCCTGGTGCGGCACGAAGGGCGGCACATAGATGAAGTCGCCGGGCCCGGCCTCGGCGGTGAATTCCAGGTGCTCGCCCCAGCGCATCCGCGCGCGGCCGCTGACCACATAGATCACGCTTTCCAGCGGCCCGTGGTGGTGGGCGCCGGTCTTGGCGTTGGCGTGGATATGGACGGTGCCGGCCCACAGCTTCTGGGCGCCCATCCGCGCCCGGTCGATCGCCACCTGGCGGTCCATGCCGGGCGTGGTGGCGGTGACGTCGCCCAGCTGGTCGCCGGGCACGACGCGCACGCCGCTGTGCTTCCAGCCATCTTCGGGGATCGTCGTCGGGTCGCTCATGGGCCTAAGCAAGCCCCGGCGGCGCCGGCTTGGCAAGCTACTCGCGGGCCAGCAGCCACCGCAGGCCCCGGGCGCCGAAGATCAGCGCAACGGCGACCGCCAGCAGATAGAGCGACAGCCGCGTCGCCCAGCCCTCGATCAGGAACTCCGCCGCCAGCAGGGCGCAGAGCCCGGCGGCGATGACCCCGGTCCAGTGCAGCACCCGGCCGATCTCGCCCACCACGCCGACGCGGCGGCGCTTGGCGGTCGGCCACAGCAGGTTCGGCCATCCGGCTGGCGGCGCTTGGGGCACGGCGGATTGGGTCATGGGAGGGCTCCGCAGCTTGGCCGGGAGAGGGCCGCCGCCTTGCTCGCCCGCGAAGGGGGCCGCGTTAGGGCCGCTCTGTTTCAGCCGCCGCGGCGGGCGCAACGAAGCGTGGCCGCAGGTTGCCGCGGCGGTCGGTTTGGCGTTCGAATGTGAGATCTAGTGGAACTGCGGCGGGCCGACGACGGCCTCTTCCCACTCGCCGGCGGCGTCCTGGATCAGCACGTGGCGCGGCTCGCGGTCCAGCACGGCGAAGTCGCCCGCGGCCTTCAGGGCCGCGTCGCAGGTCTCGAATTCGCCCAGCTCGCCCTCGGCCTCGTCGACCAGCAGCCAACGTCCGTCGGAAGCGACCACGCTCAGGTCAAACATCGCGCCCTCACTGCCCAGCGACTGCCTTCTTTCACCGAACGCCGTGTCTGTTCAGGGCGCAGATGGTCGCAGCCGGAGCGTGATCAAGCCACGTCTCCTCTACCTTTGCGTTAAGATCGGTGCGGCGCGCCGCCGCGCTCAGCCTTCGCGGAAGTAGGGTTCTACCGGGCCTGAAAGCTTGATGGTCAGCTGCTTGCCGCGCCGGTCGACGCCCTTGCCGACGGCCAGCTTCACCCAGCCCTCGGAAACGCAATATTCGTCGACGTTGGTCTTGTCCTCGCCGCGGAAGCGCACGCCCACGTTCCGGCCGAGGACGTCGGCGTCGTAGAACGGGCTGTCGGGATCGGTGGCCAGCCGGTCGGGCAGGCCGTTGGGAAGGGTCTCGGTCATGGCCTGCGCCCTCGCACAGGCGCGGGCGATGTTCAAGCGCTCCCGCCTCTTGGCGCTGACCCAACGTCAGCCTAGAATTCCAAAGTTCGGTATCGAGAGAGCCTCGAAGGCCCCGGCGAACGCAGGCGCAGGGAGGCGCTCATATGAACCGGAAGACCCTTTCCATCCTGGCGGGCGCGGGCGCGCTGACGATCGCCTTCGCCGCCTCGGCCGCGCCCTATCGCGCGCCGCGCACCGTCGACGGCCAGCCGGACCTGCAGGGCAATTGGACCAACGCCACCATCACCCCTTTCGAGCGTGAGCCGAAGTACGGCGACCGCCTGGCGCTCAGCGACGCCGAGGTGAAGGCGCTGGAAGGCCAGAACGCCCAGCTGGTCGCCGAGGGCAACAAGCCCACCGACCCGAAGGCCAAGGTCACAGACCTGCCCACCGACTGCGGGCGCGGCTTCACCGGGGTGAACTGCGGCTACAACTCCGCCTGGGTCGATCCGGGCACCCGGATCATCGACATGGAGGGCGTGAAGCGCGACTCCATCATCGTTTCCCCGAAGAACGGCCGCCTGCCGGCCATGCTGCCGGAGGCCCAGGCCCGCATGCGCGCGCGCTTCGCCGGCGCCGGCGCGCGCGGCGGCATCGGCGCGGCGGACAATCCGGAGGGCCGCTCGCTGGGCGAGCGCTGCATCATGAGCTTCGGCTCCTCCGCCGGCCCGCCGATGCTGCCGCTGCTCTACAACAACAACTACCAGATCGTTCAGACCCGGGACGAGATCGCCATCGAGGTCGAGATGGTCCACGACGTGCGACACATCCACCTGACCGGCGGCCACGCGCCCGCCAACATGAAGCTCTGGATGGGCGACAGCCTCGGCCATTGGGAAGGCGACACCCTGGTGGTCGAGACCACCAACATGCGGCCGGAACAGAATTTCCGCGGCGCCACCGTGGGCTCGAAGATCGTCGAGCGCTTCACGCGCATCTCGCCGAACCAGATCAAGTACAGCTTCACCGTCGACGATCCGCAGACCTACACCGCGCCCTACACCGGCGAGGTCGCGCTGAATTCGACCAAGGGCCCGATCTACGAATACGCCTGCCACGAGGGCAACTACGCCCTGCCCGGCATCCTGGCCGGCGCGCGCATGGAAGAGAAGGACGGCGCAAAGGCGGCGGCGACGGGCGGCCGCTAGCTACCGGCACCCCTCCACCAGCTTCTCCAGCTCGCTCAGCCGCCGCTCCCTCAGCACCCGGCCGGCGGCCATCAGCTGATAGCGGTCGGCCGCGCCGCCGGCGTCGCGCAGCGCCTGGTCGGTGTCGGGGTATCTGGGCGCCCGGGGGAAGGCCTTGGGCACGCAGCTCTGCTTCACCGGCACCTCCACCACCTTGGTGGCCGGCGGCGGCGCGGGCCGCGGGGCCGGGGCGGCGGGCGCGGGCTGGTCGGGAACGTCGAGATGCGGCGGCTTGGGCCTCAGGGTCTGGCAGGCGCACAGCAAAAGCGCGCACCCGCTGGCGGCGGCGACCGATCGCCAGGTCGGAAATCTCATTTGAGGGTCTCTAGCACGGCCCGGTCCGCGCTTTCCATGCGCGCGCAGACGTCGAAGCCTTGCGGCGAATTGGCGGCCAGGCGCTGGGCGCGCTGTTCGGGCGTCAGTTTCGAGAGGTCGGCGCGGCGCTGCGGCAGGTCGCCCGGCGCCGCCTCGCAGGCCGCCAGCCTGGCGTGCAGCGCGATGGCGTTCTTCTGCGCCTGGTCCTGCAGCCGGGCGATCTGGGCCTGCAGCTGCGCCTCGCGGCTCTCGGCGTTGTAGACCGTGTTCAGCAGCAGGCCGCACATCACCAGCGCCAGGATGAACCCGACCGGACCGGCCACGGGGCTGATGAACGCCTGAAGCAGGGTGCGGAACATGCCCAATATACGCCCTCGTTCGCCCTACGGACTTCGCCATCCCCGACGCCGCCAGCGGCCGCGCGCAACTCGGCCACAACCGCTCAACGCCTGAGACCCAGAAAAGCTCCGCCATAACTAAGGCGCGGGCATGACGCGGACGACGTTTGGACGACATAAGCCCGTCGCCTTGCGGGTCTAGAAGCGTCTTCGCCAGCTTGGAGGGGGCCCCCCAAGGAGCAGACCATGGCCATCTACCGCATCTATCTGGTCCATGACGACGGGCGGCAGGAGCCCGACGCGAGCTTCTACTGCAAGACCGACGAGGAGGCCGTGGCGCGCCTGCGCCCCGCGCCCAGGGAGGACGTCCGTGTCGAGCTGTGGCAGGGCGGCCGCTTCATCGCCGTGGCCGGCCATCTGCGTCGCCCCGACACGGGAACGAGCGACCGGCCCTTCGCCTAGCGCCCGCTTTCCGGACGCGAAGCCCTACTTCGGCTTGCGGAACTTCAGCACGAACTGGTCCGTGTGGCCCTGGATCGCCTTGTCGAACACGCTCTTGTCGTGCGCGTCCGCCGGGTTGCCCAGCAGCTTGTCGTCCTCGGTGACCAGCTTGAAGCCGGCCGCCTCGACCTCGCGCTTCACCACCGCCTCGTCGATCCGGTGCTGGGTGTCGGCGACGCTCAGTGGGGCCCCCGGGGCGGCGGCGTGGTCCACGATGACGTAGAGCCCGCCGGGCTTCAGCGCCTTGAAGATGTCCTTGTTGACCACCTCGGCGGTGTCCGCCTTGGCGAACTTCAGGTGCAGGTCGTGATAGTTCTGGACGGTCAGCACCAAGTCCAGCCCGTCCGGCAGGCCCGGCTCCCCCAGCGAGGCCCTGAGCGGGGTGACGTTGGCGTAGTCGGCGACGACCTTGTCCTGGTCGGTCCCGTACTGCGCCCGGAACTGCACGAACTCGGCCGACTGGTAGGCGTAGACGTGGCCCTTCGGCCCCACGGCCGCCGACAGGATGCGGGTGAAATAGCCGCCGCCCATCATGAAGTCGGCGACCTTCTGCCCGGGCTTCACCTCGGCCAGCGCCAGCAGCTCGCCGGGCTTGCGGGCCATGTCGCGCGAGGTGTCGGCCGCCGGCCGCTTCAGGTCGCCCAGGGCGGCGGTGATGTTGGCCGGTACGCCCGCCGCCATCGCCGCGCCCGCGAGCGCCGCCGCCGCCAAGCTCGAAAACACTGCCGAAACCAGAAGTCCGCGCGCCATGATCCCCTCCGGGCTTGCCCCTGTTCCAGGCCTGGTGGTCCAGGCTTGGGTGTGGCGCGACCCTAGCATCGCCTTGGCCCCGCGCCAGCCCGGCCGACACCAGCCGCTAGGAAACGCAGCAGGCCGCCGCGCCGCCGGCCGTCTTGCAGGCGGCGTCCAGGGCGGCGCGCGCCATCAGCACGCCCTCGCCGGCGTTCTCGTTCCACTTCGGCCCCTCGATGGCGATGGCCGACTCGCGCAGCGCCTGGCGCACCGTCGCCGGCGTGAACCGCGCGGGCTCGCAGGACAGGATCAGGGCCGCGATCGCCGCCGCATAGGGCGCCGCCGCCGAGGTCCCCTGGAAGGGGTTGAGGTCGCCCGGCGGCAGGGTGGTGGTCACCCGGTTGGCGGCGGTGAAGTCGGGTTTCCGTCGCACCGCACCGCCCTTCGCCGAGAAGTCGCCGGGGGTATAGGGCGTGCCGTCCGGCCGGAAGAAGACCCGCCGCGGGCCGTCGGAGCTGAAGTCCTCCACCCTGGCCGCGGCGCCGGCGGCGAAGGCGACCGGCGGCTTGGCCACGCCGCGCGCCGCGATGCTGAAGGCGTTGGCCGCCCCGCTGGCGTTGTGGCCGCGCACGCTGCCGTCGGTGCCGTAGCGCAGTTTCGAGGCGCCGGCCCCGGCGATGTCCAGGTGCAGGAAGCGCGGCTGGGCGTTCGCCTCCTTGACGATCACCAGGCTCAGCCCCTGATGCAGGCCCTCGATCGTCTGATAGGGGTTTTGGCCGCCGGTCTGGCTGGTGGTCGAGGAATCGATCACGTCGCCGTTGTCGTTCACCAGGAACAGGTCGTAGCCGTTCGCCGACCCGCCCAGCGGATCGTTCCAGAACAGGCTCGCCACCCCGTCGCCCGCCAGCTTGTCGATGGTGTCGAAGGTGACCTTCTTGTTGATCGTCTTGCCGGCCTTGTTGACGCCGAAGACGTGGATCCGCGCGCCCGGCCCGCCCCAGCGGGGATCGGCCTTGCCGCCGTCCTCGAACATCCCCTCCCAGGTGCTGGCGGTGTTGTGCTTGCGGCTGCCGCCGTTCCGCGCCGAGGAGAAATAGAGCACGCCCTTGTCCGACACCCGGCTCACGGCGATCGAGATGTCGTCGTCCTGGAACGGCGACTCGCTGGGATAGGTCACGTCGTCGACCATGACCTGGCAGTTGGCCTTGGCCTGCAGGGCCAGGATGTTGTCGGCCATGTGCGAGGCGCCGCCGTTGCCGGTGGCGAACCACAGCTCGGCCGCCGGCGCGATGGCGTGGATCACCTCCAGCATCGCCAGCCCCTCGCCGGTCTGGCTCTCCGTTCCCGCCCCGTCCTCGCCGTCCAGCGGCCGGACCCCGGCCGGCAGGGCCCCGTCGACGACCGCCTGGCTCCTGGCCCCGGCCGGATTGTCGAGGCTGTCGCTGATCACGCAGACCGTCACGCCCTTGCCGCTGGCGGTGAGGCCCTTCAGGCTGTCGTCGTCGGCCCGGTGCGCGATCCGCCCTTCCAGGGCCCAGGGCGCCACATGGCGGACCGCCTTCTCGGCCTTGTGGACCTGGGCGACGTCGCCGCGCTTGGCGATCTCCTCCACCGCCGACAGCGGCACCGTCGCCTCGATCTTCGGGAAGTTCTGGCTGGGCGTCACCTTGGCGGCGTGCAGGTCGTTGGTCAGGGCGTCCACCAGCTCGGCCGGCGGCAGCGGCGCGCGGGTCTGGATCGTGATGTCGACCAGCTGGTCCGGCGCCGCCGCCTTGGCCTTCAGCGCCGGCGCCTTGCGGTTGACCGCGCCGGTGTTCGCCTGCTTGGCCGCGTCCAGCAGGCTGGACGCCACCTTGGTCTGCGGCGCGGTGCGTTCGGCCTTGGCGGCCTCGACCGCGGCGATCTGCGGCTTGGTCTTCTGCTCGATCTGGACATGCGACTGGGCCCAGGCACCGCCCGCCGCCGCGCAGCCCGCGGCGGCGAGGCCCCCGAGCAGCGCATGACGGAAGCCGGCCATGGCGCGCCGCCCTAGAGGGTCTTCAGATATTCGACCAGCGCCGCCCGGTCGGCGTCCGACAGCTTGGACGTCCCATAGTCATGGCCGGCGTTGGAGTTGCCCGGCAGGGACGTGTCGAACTTCCAGCCGACGTTGGGCGTGCTCACGAAGCCGACGTCCTTCGGGTCGTACTCCCGCCCGCTGATCCAGAAGACCGGCGGCCGCTTGGCCGGGTTCAGCAGCGCCGCCAGCGTCGGGACCGAGCCGTTGTGCAGATAGGGCGCGGTCGCCCAGATCCCGTTCAGCGGCCGCGCCTTGTAGGCCAGCAGCGGATCGTTGGTCGCCAGGCAGGCGGCATAGGGGTTCGCCGGATTGGCGTTGAGCAGCGCCTTGGGCTTCACCGGCTGGTTCAGGCCGAAGAAGTTCGCGGCCGCGATGGCGATCACCTTGCCCTTCTGGTCGAGGATCGCGCCGGCCACGCTGGTCTTCAGCATGGCCCCCAGCTTCGCCTGGGCCGGATAGGGCGTGCCCGCGCCCAACAGGCCGTCCGGCGTCCCCTTCAGCACCCCGCTGGGGCCCTGGCGGAAATAGGCGTTGCAGGCCATGGCCGGATCGGTCCCCGGCGGATCGGCGCCGACGAACGGGCTCATCTTGATCTTGACCCGGGTGGTCTGCTGGTCGGCCGGGATCAGCTGGTGGCAGCTCGCGCAGTTGAGGCCGCCCTGGTCGGGCGTCTTGTTGAACAGGTCCGAGCCCCGCTTCACGAGCGTGGGGTCGAGCTTGCCGGCGTCGCCGAACATCTCCTCGCCGGGCCAGGGCGGCGCGCGCAGGGCTTCCAGCTCCTGCTCGAACCAGTTGAGGTTGTCGAAGTTGATGCTCGACTTGTAGCCGGTAAGCGCCGCGCCGGCGCCGCCCGACGACGACGTCAGCTTCAGGTCGGCGAACACCCCGATGGCCTCGCCGGCGTTGCGCGCCATCGCGCCCACGTCGGTGGTGTGGGCGCCCGGAACGGGGAAGTTGGTGGCGATGCCGTTGTACTGGATCTTGTCCTGGAACGGGATGCCCCAGATGTAGGGATAGCTGGTCGGCGCGTCCGACGGCTGCGGGATCGCCGTCTGCGGCGCGGCCGAATAGGCGATCTTGGAATAGATGTGGCCGAAGGCGTCCAGCCGGCCGGGGCCGTAGGCGACGCTGGTCTCGTTGATCTTGCCGAGGTCGTCCTCATGCTTGGCGACGCTCTCGAGAGCGTGCCGCAGCATGTCGCGGTTCTTGGCCTGAGCCTGGGGATCGTTGGGGCTCTTCGCGTCCTCGTCCTTCAGCACCCGGTCGGCGAAACGCTTGAACTTGTCCGGATCCGTCAGGGTGTCGTCGAGGCTGGCGCGCAGGTCGGCGAGGAACCCCTGGAAGTCCGACAGGGCCGGGCCCCCGTCGATGGTCATCGCCTTGGTCTTGTAGGTGATCCGGGCCGTGTGGCAGGCCGAGCAGTTGAGGCCCAGCCAGGGCTCGGGCCTGGCGCCCTGGGCGTCCTGCCCCGCCATCCAGTGCACGGCGCTGTAGGACAGCCGGCCCTCGTCCGCCGGGGTGTCCACGGCGAAGCCGACCGGCAGGCTTTCCGGCTTGCCGTCCGGCGCGGCCAGGTAGCCCAGCTTCTCGATGTGCGCCGGGCTCAGGAACATGTCCGTGGACTTCGCCATCTCCAGGGCCCGCGCCCAGGACAGCGGCAGCAGCCGTGAGCCCTGGGAGTAGGTGTAGAACTGGGTGCGCTGCTCCGGCGTCCAGGCCTGCTTGGAGGCGACGTCGCCACTCACCGCACCGACGGGAGCCTTGGGCTGATTGCAGGCCGCCAGCAGCAACAGCGCCGCCGCGCCCAGGATCGCCTTTCCCCGCATGACCATTCCCCCGAACGATGTTCTGCGTTATTCGCTCACAGCGCGCGCCGGACGTCCAGAGCAATTTTGAGTTGTACGCCATACGGCCGACACCCCCTTCCGCTCCCGCGTGGCGCACGCTACGCCTTACGGGTTCGGGGAACCTTGGCATGACTTATGTGACGACCACCGCGGGGCTCGCCGCGTGACTGCCGGCGCGTCGGTCGTCGAGGAGGTCCCGGGCGTTCCCGCCACGCCGCTTCCGGCCGGCGAACGCAGCCGCCTGATGTTCTGGGTCGCGGTCCCGGTCTTCGTGATCAACCTCGCCGCGCCCTACCTGCAGCTCATCGCCCTGCCGATCACCTTCTTCCTGAAGAACCGGCTGCACCTGGATCCCACCCAGGTGGCGCTGTTCGCCTTCCTGGCCGCTTCGCCGACCTATGTCGGCTTCCTGGGCGGCTTCATCCGCGACCGCTGGAGCCCGTTCGGCGGCGGCGACCGCGCCCATCTGATCGTCTTCGGCCTGGGGACCCTGGCGGCCTTCGTCGCCTTGGCCTTCGCGCCGCCGACCTATGGCGTCCTGCTGGCGGGGGCGATCCTGGTCGGCGCCCTGCTGCAGCTGGTCAGCGGCGCGGCCGCCGGCCTCGCCACCGCCATCGGCCAGCGCCACGCCATGACCGGCCAGATGTCCACGGCCATGAACACCGCCATCATCGTGCCCGCGGTCCTGGCCGGCTGGCTGGGCGGCGTCTTGGCGGAATCGATCGAGGGCCTGCCTGCCGGCCGGGCCCTGCGGCCCGTCTTCCTGATCGGCGCGGGGCTGATGGTGCTGATCGCCCTCTTCGGCGCCTTCGGCCCCCGGCGGGTCTATGAGGACGGCGCCACCGAGCCCGAGGCGATCTCGCCCGGCCGCGACTTCGTCCGGCTGCTGAAGCACTGGCCGATCTATCCGGCCCTGCTGATCCAGCTGCTCTGGCAGTTCGCGCCCGGGGCCGGCATCGCGCTGCAGTTCCACCTGGCCAACGACGTCCACGCCACCGACACCCAGGTCGGGCTGTTCTACACGATCTTCTACGGCGGCTTCGTCCCGATGTACGGGGTCTACGCCCTGCTCGCCCAGCGCATCGCGCTGCGTCCGCTGGTCTGGATCGGCGGGGTGATGGCGGTGCCGCAGATGGCCAGCCTGCTGTTCATCCACTCCCCGGCCGGCGCGCTCTGGGCGGCCGTGCCCATGGGCCTGCTGGGCGGCATCGGCCAGGCGGCCTTCACCGACCTCACCATCCGCTCCGCGCCCAAGGGCCTGGAAGGCACCATGATGATGCTGTTCCTGACCATGTTCTGGATCGCCCAGCGCGGCGGCGACCTTTGGGGCGCCGAGCTCTACCAGCACCACGGCGGGTTCAACGCCGCGCTCTGGGCGACCATCGCGGTCTACGCCGCCATCCTGCTGGTCATCCCCGCCGTGCCCAAGCGGATCACCGCCGGCCACGACGCCTGACGGCGGGAACCTCGTTTCCCTGGCGAGGTTTAGCTCCGCATCGGGGGCCGTGGCGCGGTCCCTCGCGCGCGGCTCCAGTCAGTCAAGGAGCCTTCCCATGCGCACGCTCGCGCTCGCCACCGTCGCCTCGGCCGCCGCCCTGATGGCCGCGCCCGCCCTCGCCCAGCCGGCCCAGCCCACCTACGACACCAGCATCGAAGAGCTCACCGTCACCGGCCACCTGCCCGGCTACCAGCTGCGCAGCCTGAGCGAACGGGTCAGCTTCGCCGACCTCGACCTGAACTACGCCGGCGATCGCCACCGCCTCGAGGTGCGGGTCAACAACGCCGCGCGCCGGGTCTGCACCCAGCTCAACGAGGCCAGCCCCAGCCAGCACAACATGGGCAAGTCGTGCCAGGAGAACGCCGTGCGCGACGCCATGAGCCAGGTGCGCGAGGCCTATGCGGACGCCTCGTCCAACGCCGCCTACGTCGACCGTTACGGAACGCCGACCAGCGCCAGCGAGCCGGACTACGACGATGGCCCGCGGGTCTCGACCAACGGCCCGATCCCCGACACCGCGGCCAACCGCGCCCGCTACGGCGCGCCGCTGTCGTCCGCCGGCCGGCGCACCTCGGCCAGCGGCAACTAGGCTTCCGGTCGCCCAAGTCCTCTGATCCGGCCCGCGGAACCCATTGGGGTCTCGCGGGTTGCGGCATCATGGCCACGCTCGACATCCGGCCCCATTCACGGCGCGTCAGCGGCTGGGCGGTGGCGGCGCTGTCGCTGATCGCCGTCGGCGCCTTCGCCGAGGGTCTGGCGCACCAGCTTAACCGGAATCAGGCCGCGCCCTTCCCTTCGCCCCAGGGGCCGCCCCTGCGCACGGATCTCGCGGCCGCCGCGACGCCCGCGCCGAT
>JAFEDM010000323.1 GCA_018241625.1 Pseudomonadota bacterium
CCCGCCTCTACGAAGCCGAAGACGCCCCCGGCTTCGCCGACCTGCCCATCGAGGTCCTGGCCGGTAAACTCAAGGCCGACATGCGGCTTTCCGGCGAGCTCATCGTCACCACCGCTGAGCGCTTCGCCGCAGCCAACTCCCCCACGCCGCCGCTCGCCGACACCGGCTGATCCCCGATCCGCTCATCCCGGGATGAGTACAAGCGTGGGCTAAGGCTGCACGATCTTCCCGCCGGCCATCGGCTTGGGAACCCCGGTGGTCTTCGGGAAGCTGATCGGCAGGCCCCGTGCCGTCCGCGCCGCCAGGTAGGCGAAGGCCTCCGCCTCGATGGAATCGCCGCGCCAGCCATGATCCTCGGCGGTCTTCACCG
Source organism: Pseudomonadota bacterium (assembly GCA_018241625.1). GTDB lineage: Bacteria > Pseudomonadota > Alphaproteobacteria > Caulobacterales > Caulobacteraceae > Phenylobacterium. The sequence goes on from JAFEDM010000323.1 coordinate 371, forward strand.
GCATGGGCAATCGCGCGGCGAGCGCCTTCATGATCTCCGGATTATGCCGCCCGCCGCCGGTGACGATCACCTCGGTGGGGGCCTCGCCCATCATGTCGAAGCCCGCCTTCACCGCCTCGGCCATGAAGGCCACCAGGGTGGCGGCGGCGTCCTCCAGCTCCAGGGCGTCCAGCGGCTCCAGCGAGAAGTCGTAACGGTCCAGCGACTTCGGCGGGGGTTCGCGGAAATAGGGGTGCCCGAGCAGGCCGGCCAGCACGCCTTCGTCCACGCGGCCGACGCTGGCGAACTTGCCGCCGTCATCGAACCGGCCGGCGCCGCGGGCCTGGACCATCAGGTCGATCATGCCGTTGCCGGGGCCGGTGTCGAAGGCGGCGATCTCCTGGCCGCCGCTCCAGAAGGTGACGTTGGCGACGCCGCCGATGTTCAGCACCGCCAGCGGCGCCTGCAGTCCCGACGCCCGGGCCCGCGCCAGGTGGTAGATCGGCGCCAGGGGCGCGCCCTCGCCGCCCGCCGCCACATCGGCGGTGCGGAAATCGTAGGCCACCGGCACGCCGGCCTTGGTCGCCAGCCACTGGGCGTCGCCCAGCTGCACCGTGCGCCCGATCCGGCCGTCCCGCGGCCGCTCGTGCAGCACGGTCTGGCCGTGCATGCCGATCAGGTCGAGGTCGGACCATTGGAGCCCGTTGGCCGCCAGGAACGCCTCCGCCGCGGCGAAATGCTCCTCGGCTCCGGCGCGGGCCGCTTCGGCGAAGATCGCCGGCGCCGCCGCGCCGCGCGTCCAGGCCAGGGCCTCCTTCGTGGCCGCCAGCATGACATCGCGGGTGGCGTCGGTGAGCTTGCGCTCGCCGGCCGGCCCAAAGGCCGAAATCGTCTCACCGTCGGTCTCCAGCACCGCCATGTCGACGGCGTCGAGGGAGGTTCCGGTCATGAAGCCAAGCACGCGCATGCAGCTTGACTGCCATGGGCGGGCTCCAGTAGCTAGCCCGCCCATGATCGGACACGCCGCCCTTTTCGGCCGCTATTACCGCCTGTCCTAGTCGCAGGCGCCCGATCCTTCGCGCCTGCCCGTCCCGGCCGGCGCCCACTCCGATCAGATCCACCATCGAAGCGCCGGCTCTCATCCCCTTCAGGAGCCCACCATGCCGCTCGATACTTCCGACACCGCTGTGCTAGAGCCCGGCCAGCGACCGCTTGAGAATCCCCGAATGCCCGAACAGCCGTTCACGTCCGAGTTCCTGCGCGTGATGCAGGAGCGCGGCTACATCCACCAGATCTCCCATCCGGAGGAACTGGACGAGGCGGCGTCGAAGGGCGTGGTGACCGGCTACATCGGCTACGACGCGACGGCGCCGTCGCTGCATGTCGGCAACCTGATCACCATCATGATGCTGCGCCGCCTGCAGCAGACCGGCCACAAGCCGATCGTCATCGTGGGCGGCGGCACGACCAAGGTCGGCGATCCGTCCGGCAAGGACGAGAGCCGCCAGTTGCGCACGCACGAAGAGATCCAGGCCAACATCGCCAGCCAGAAGCAGGTCTTCGGGAAGTTCCTGACGTTCGGCGACGGCCCGACCGATGCGATCATGGTCGACAACGACGAGTGGCTGTCCAAGCTGGGCTACATCGACTTCCTGCGCGACTACGGCGTCCACTTCACGATCAACCGGATGCTGACCTTCGATTCCGTGAAGCTGCGGCTCGAGCGCGAGCAGCCGCTGACCTTCATCGAGTTCAACTACATGCTGATGCAGGCGACCGACTTCCTGGAGCTGTCGCGCCGCTACGGCTGCGTGCTGCAGATGGGCGGCTCCGACCAGTGGGGGAACATCCTGAACGGGGTGGAGCTGATCCGCCGCGTGGACCACAAGCCGGCGTTCGCCCTGACCACGCCCCTGCTGGCGACCTCGTCGGGCGCCAAGATGGGCAAGACGGCCCAGGGCGCCGTGTGGCTGAACGCCGACATGCTCAGCCCCTACGACTACTGGCAGTTCTGGCGGAACACCGAGGACGGCGACGTCGGCCGGTTCCTGAAGCTCTACACCGACCTGCCGATCAGCGAGATCGCCCGGCTGGAGGCGCTGGAAGGCGCCGGCATCAACGAAGCCAAGAAGGTGCTGGCCAACGAGGCCACCACGATGCTGCACGGCGCCGAAGAGGCCGCCAAGGCCGCCGCGGCGGCGGAGGCCGCCTTCGAGAAGGGCACGCTGAGCGACGACCTGCCGACGCATGAGATTCCGGCGGCCGATCTCAAGGCGGGCGTCGTGCTCGCGGCCCTGTTCGAGGCCGCGGGTCTGGCGGGCTCGCGCGGCGAGGCCCGGCGCCTGGCCCAGGGCGGCGGCCTGCGGGTCAACGACAAGGCCGAGACCGACGCCAACCGCACGATCACCGAGGCCGACCTCGTCGACGGGGTCGTGAAGCTGGCGGCCGGCAAGAAGAAGATCGTCCTGGTGAAGCCGGTCTAGAGGAGCTGACGCGATGGCGAAGATCACCGAAGGCGCCAAGGCGCCGGCCTGGGAGATGGAGAGCGCGGGCGGCCCGATCCGCTCGGCCGACTACGTCGGCAAGACCTATGTGCTCTACTTCTACCCGAAGGACGACACGCCCGGCTGCACGAACGAGAACAAGGACTTCAGCGCGCTCGCCGGCGACTTCGCCAAGGCGGGCGTGGCGCTGGTCGGCGCGTCCAAGGACAGCCTGAAGGCGCATGAGAAGTTCACCGCGAAGTACGGCCTCGCCGTCCCGTTGGGCTCCGACCCCGAAGGCAAGGTGATCGAGGCCTTCGAAAGCTGGGTGGAGAAGAAGCTCTATGGCCGCGAATACATGGGCATCGACCGCTCGACCTTCCTGGTCCAGGACGGCGTCATCAAACAGATCTGGCGCAAGGTGAAGGTGGCCGGTCACGCCCAGGCGGTGCTGGAGGCGGCGAAGGCCCTCTGAATCGGCCGAACGTCAGCCCGATTCGCGGTCAGTCAAGCTTCCGGGGGCAGGATGGCCGTAAACCATCTTGCACCCCGCCGAATTCTCATCGCATATCGCCGGATCGCGCGCGGACGGGGGACTTCGGCGACCGCATGGAACGACTGGCACGCCTTCGCCGCTCGCTCCTTGAGCTGTTCCCGGAACGCCATCTCTACGTCCGCTCGGGCGGTGAGATGAAGGGCTACGTCCTCACGCCCAAGACCCAGATGCTCGTAGCCGCCGGGGTCTCGGCCACGGCCCTCTGGATGGGCGTCTGCACGGCGGCCATGCTGGTGAACATGCTGTCGGCCTCGCCCGCAGATCGCGAGATCGCCCGCACCCAGGCCAAGTACGAGCGCTGGATCGCCGACCGCCAGGCGCGGCTGAACTCCGCCGTCGCCCAGCTCAACGCCGGCGGCGCCGGCGCGACTGGCGCGGGCGCCGCCGCCGATCTCGAAAAGCGCCATGCGGCGCTCGCCCTGCTGCTGACCGACATCAAGGGCTCGCCCGGCGCCGCCCAAGCCCTGACGCCGGTGATCAACAAGGCCCTGGCCTCCAGCGACAAGTCGCCGGCCCACATCGTCGAGACCGTCCGCGTCAGCCAGGACCAGTTGCTGGACGCCGCCGACGCCTTCGCCAAGAGCCGCGCCGACCGGCTGCGCCTGGCCTTCCGCCTAGCCGGCCTGACGCCCGCGTCCTACCTCCCGAAGAACGGGGCGCTCGGCGGCCCGCTGATCGAATCCAAGGATCCGCGTGCGCTCGCCGCCGTGCTGGACGTGGACGAGGACTTCGCCAACCGGATCCAGCGCGCCGCCGCCGACATGGACGAGGCCAAGGCGCTGGAGGCCGCCGCCCACGACCTGCCCTTCGGCAAGCCGACACCGGAGGTGGACCGCTCCTCGAGCTTCGGGGTCCGGGTCGATCCCTTCACGGGCCATCCGGCCTTCCATTCCGGCCAGGACTTCTCCGGCGCGCGGATGGAGGCGGTGCACGCGACGGGGCCGGGCGTGGTCTCCTTCACCGGCCCGCGCAACGGCTACGGCAACACGGTCGAGGTCGATCACGGCGGCGGGCTGAAGACCCGCTACGCCCACCTGGCGGTGATCTCAGTCGCCGTGGGCCAGCGGGTGGCGGTCGGCCAACGGCTGGGCGGCATGGGCTCGACCGGCCGCTCCACCGGCACCCACCTGCACTACGAGGTGTGGCTGAACGGCCGCGCCATGAACCCGGACCGTTTCCTCAAGGCAGGCGACTATGTTCAGCAAGCCGACGACTAAGCCCTCCGCGACCGCGCGTCCGGACGCACCGGACCTCGCCCGGAAGACCATCGCCTGTTCGCTGATCGGCGAGAACGTCCGCCTGCAGGGCGACCTGGTGAGCGAAGGCGATGTGCAGCTGGACGGCGCGCTCAGCGGCGACCTGAAGGCGGTGCATCTCTCCATCGGCGAGACCGGCCAGGTGGACGGCGCCATCGCCGCCGAAAGCGTCGAGTTCCGCGGCCGGGTGACCGGCGAGGTCAGCGCCCGCAGCGTGAAGCTGTTCGCCACAGCCAAGGTCGACGGCGACATCATCCACGACCAGCTGGCCATCGAAGCCGGCGCCCACTTCGCCGGCCGCAGCCTCAAGGGGCCGCCGTCCGCCGAACAGCTCAGCCTGCCGATCGCGGCGGAGTAGCTAGGCCGGGTTTTCCCGCGTCACACCCACGCGCTGGGCGAGCGCGGCGCCCATGAAGTCGTCCAGGTCGCCGTCGAGCACCCCTTGCGTGTCCGAGGTCTCGACCTCGGTCCGCAGGTCCTTGACCATCTGATAGGGCTGCAGGACGTAGCTGCGAATCTGGTGGCCCCAGCCGATGTCGGTCTTCTGGTCTTCCAGCGCCTGCTTCTCGGACTCGCGCTTCTGCAGCTCGGCCTCGTAGAGCCGGGCGCGCAGCATCTTCCACGCCTCTTCGCGGTTCTGGTGCTGCGAGCGGCCCGCCTGGCAGGCCACGGCGATGCCGGTCGGGATGTGCGTCAGGCGCACCGCCGAGTCGGTCTTGTTGATGTGCTGGCCGCCCGCGCCGGACGCGCGATAGGTGTCGGTGCGCACGTCGGCCGGGTTGATCTCGATGACGATGTTGTCGTCGACCACCGGATAGACCCAGACCGAGGCGAAGCTGGTGTGACGCTTGGCGGCGGCGTCGAACGGCGAGATGCGCACCAGCCGGTGCACGCCGGCCTCGGTCTTCAGCCAGCCGTAGGCGTTCGTCCCCTTGATCTGCAAGGTCGCCGACTTGATCCCGGCCTGGTCGCCGGCGGTCTCTTCCAGGTAGTCCACCGCCATGCCGTGGGCGTTGGCCCAGCGGGTGTACATGCGCATCAGCATGCCGGCCCAGTCGCAGGACTCGGTGCCGCCGGCGCCGGAGTTGATCTCGATGAAGGCGTCGTTGCCGTCGGCCTCGCCGCTTAGCAGCGCTTCCAACTCCGCGCGCGCGGCGCGTTCCTTGATGCCTTTGAGCTGGGCGCGGGCTTCTTCCAGGGAGGCCTCGTCGCCCTCCTCGTCA
>JAFEDM010000324.1 GCA_018241625.1 Pseudomonadota bacterium
ACCGCCGCCCTGATGGCCGCCGCCCTGTTCGCCGCTTCCGCGCCAGCCGCGCCGAAGCCCGCCGCCGATCCGGCCGAGGTGGTCGCCGCCGAGCGCGCCTTCGCCGCCCGCGCCGCCGAGATCGGCATCGCCCCCTCGTTCCTGGAATTCATGACCGACCAGGCGGTGATCTTCCGCCCCGAGCCCATGCTGGCCCGCGCCGTCTATGAGGCTGTTCCGCCGGCCAAGACGCCCAAGGAAGGCGGGACGCGGCTGAACTGGTGGCCGAACTTCGCCGGCGTCGCGCGCTCAGGCGACCTGGGCTTCACCACCGGGCCCGCGACCGTCAACGGCGGCAAGCCGGGCATCTTCTACTTCACCGTCTGGGCCAAGCAGCGCGACGGCCGATGGAAGTGGCTCTACGACGGCGGCGTCGACGCCGACGGCGGCGCGGCGCCCGGCGAGGGCGTGGCGCCGATCGTCCTGCCGCCCGGCGACGCGAAGCCGCTTGCCCCGGACGTGGCCATGGATCAGGTCAGCGCCGCTGAGATCGCGCTGGCGGCCAAGGCCAAGACCGATGTCGCCGCCGCCTATCACGCCGCGCTCGCGCCCGATGCGCGGATGCAGGGCTCGAAGCTCGCGCCCGCGACCACGCCGGCCGCCGTCGACCAGGAGCTCGCCACCCGCGCCAAGGCGATCGCCTTCGGCCCGATCGGCGGCTCGGCCTCCAAGGCCGGCGATCTCGCCTGGACCTATGGCGACGCGCGCTGGGACACCGGCCGTGGGCACTATGTGCGGGTCTGGCAACGCCGCGGCGGCCGGTGGCGGATCGTCTTCGACCAGATCATCGCGGTGGAAAAGGCGGGCTAGCCCCGTTCGAGCCGCGCCTCGGAGATGGCGTTCTGCAGGGCTTCGGCGAACTCGCCGCGTTCGCGCGGGCTCAGCGCCTGGGCCACCGGAACCTGCTTGCCCGACAGCGCCAGGCATAAGGCCATGATCCGGTTCTCCTCCTTGTAGAGGTTCACCCGGGTGAAGGCCGTCGGGCTTTCCCAGACCACCCGGCTCCATTGCGGCGTCTCATGCGTCACCACCACGTCGCGCGCGGTGATCCGCACCCGCTCGATCCGCCGCGCCGAGCCGTAGGAGACCCCGAAGGCCACCAGCACCGCCACCACGTCGATGCCCAGGAAGAACGGCACGAACACCGCGCCCATGTGGACGAACACCGCCGCCGAGCAGCAGTTGGCCGCCGTCACCACCGAGATCAGAATGATGAACCCGCGCTCCGAGAGCGAGCGGTGCGGCGTGATCACCGCGTCCATGTAGGTCTGGCTGGCCACGGGCCCGAACATAGGCCCCAAATCCGCCTTGGCGGAAGGGGGCGGCTCGGACCATTTTGGCCGGCGAAATGACCAAGCCCGCCGCCAAGCCGAAGCCGCGCCGCAAGGCGCCCGCGAAGAAGCGCCTGAGCCCCGCTGAACAGGCCCGGATCGCCGAGATCTTCCGCCGCTTCGAGGACCAGGAAAGCGATCCGCGCACCGAGCTCGACTACGACAGCCCCTTCACCCTGGTGACGGCCGTGGCGCTCTCGGCTCAGGCCACCGACGTCTCGGTGAACAAGGCGACGGCCAAGCTCTTCAAGGTCGCCGACACGCCGCAGAAGATGCTGGCCCTCGGCGAAGAGGGCCTGAAGCCCTTCATCTCGTCCATCGGCCTCTACAATTCCAAGGCCAAGAACGTCATCGCCATGAGCCGCATCCTGGTGGAGCAGTACGGCGGCGAGGTCCCCCTGGACCGCGAGAAGCTGCAGGCCCTCCCCGGCGTCGGGCGCAAGACCGCCTCGGTGGTGCTGAACGAGCTGCGCGTCGAGCCGGCCATCGCCGTCGACACCCACGTCTTCCGCGTCTCCCACCGCCTGGGCCTGGCCACAGGCAAGACCCCCGACCAGGTCGAGGCCCAGTTAATGGCCATCGTCCCCGACGCGGCGAAGACCCGCGCCCACCACTGGCTGATCCTCCACGGCCGCTATGTCTGCGTGGCCAGGCGCCCGAAGTGCGAGGAGTGCGTGGTGGCGGACCTCTGCCCCAGCCGGAAGCTGTTCGTCGCCCCATAACTCCGGTCTCCCCGGCTTCCGCCGGGGCGAGCGGGTTTAGTTGTCCGGAAAGGCCTTTTCCTCTAAGCCCCGCCCTCGCCTACCTGCCGCCGGAAAGCCTTGGAATGCCAGACCTCTACGACGTCGCCGCCATCGGCAACGCCATCGTCGACGTGATCGCTCCCGCCGATGACGCCTTCCTGGTCGACAACAAGCTCGACAAGGGCGCGATGATGCTGGTGGACGAGGCCCGTTCCACCGAGCTCTACGGCAAGATGCAGGCCGCGGTGGAGACGTCCGGCGGCTCGGCCGGCAACACCATCGCCGGCGTCGCCAGCCTGGGCGGCAAGGCGGCCTATCTGGGCAAGGTGGCCGACGACCAGCTGGGCCGGGTGTTCACCCACGACATGCGCGCCATCGGCGCCCACTTCGAGCCGACGCCGCTCAAGGGCGGGCCGGCCACGGCGGTGTCGATGATCAACGTCACCCCCGACGCCCAACGCACCATGTGCACCTTCCTGGGCGCCTCGGTGGAGTTCACCGACGCCGACGTGACGCCCGCGATCATCGAGGGGGCCAAGATCGTCTACCTCGAAGGCTACCTGTTCGACGCCGAGCCGGCGCGCAAGGCCTTCGCCAAGGCCGCCGCCCTGGCCCGCGGCTCGGGCCGGATGCTGGCGCTCACCCTTTCCGACGGCTTCGTGGTCGATCGTCACCGCGCGGGCCTACTGGCCTTCATCGAGAGCCAGGTGGACCTGGTCTTCGCCAACGAGGTGGAGATCAAGTCGCTGTTCCAGACCGACAGCTTCGACGACGCGGTGCGCGAGATCATCCCGCGCGCCAGGCTGGCCGCCGTCACCCGCAGCGAGCATGGCTCGGTGGTGGTCACCAACGCCGAGACCGCCCATGTGCCGGCCTATCCGGTGGAGAAAGTCGTGGACACCACCGGCGCCGGCGACCAATACGCGGCCGGGTTCATGTTCGGCCTCGCCCGTGGCCGCTCGCTCACGGACTGCGCCAAGCTGGGCGCCCTGGCGGCGGCCGAGGTGATCTCGCACTATGGCCCGCGCCCGCAGGTGAGCCTGCAGACGCTCGCCAAGGAAAAGGGCCTGATATGAGCCCCGAAAACGGGAAAAGACGGGCGGAGGTCGTCCGCAACACCAAGGAGACCCAGATCCGGATCGTGCTCGATCTGGACGGCTCGGGCGACTCCAAGGTCTCCACCGGCATCGGCTTCTACGACCACATGCTGGAGAGCTTCATCCGCCACGGCGGGTTCGACGCCACGATCGAGACCAAGGGCGACCTGCACATCGACATGCACCACACGGTGGAGGACACCGGGATCGTGCTCGGGGAAGCATTCAGACAGGCGCTGGATGGCTTCAAGGGCGTGCGCCGGTTCGGCCACGCCTACATCCCGATGGACGAGACCCTGACGCGCTGCGCCATCGACCTCTCCAACCGGCCCTATCTGATCCACAACGTGGCCTACAAGACGCCGAAGGTCGGCGAGATGGACACCGAGCTCTTCAAGGAGTTCCACCACGCCTTCGCCATGAACTGCGGCGCCTGCGTGCACCTGGAAACCCTCTACGGGGTGAACTCGCACCACATCGCCGAGAGCGGCTTCAAGGCGCTGGCCCGCGCCTTGCGCCAGGCGGTGGAGCTCGACCCCAAGACCCACGGCCACGCCCCCTCCACCAAGGGCGTGCTCTAGGAAATCCACCCATGAGCGTCGCCCTGATCAACTACGGGTCGGGCAACCTCCGCTCGGCCGAAAAGGCCCTCGTCCGCGCCGCGGCCGGGAAGCACGAGATCGTCGTCACCGACGATCCGGAAGTCATCGCGCGGGCCGAGCGCATCGTCCTGCCGGGCGTCGGCGCCTTCGCCGCCTGCATGGCCGCGCTCGAGGCCCGCTCCGGGGTGATCGAGGCCATGACCGAGGCGGTCCAGGTGAAAGGCGCGCCCTTCTTCGGCATCTGCGTCGGCATGCAGCTCCTGGCCAGCCGCGGCCTGGAGTTCGGCGAGACCAAGGGCCTGGGCTGGATCCCCGGCGACGTACGCAAGCTCACCGACGCCGGCGACCCGACCATCAAGATCCCGCACATGGGCTGGAACGGCCTGAGCGCGGTGATCGACCACCCGGTGTTCGCCGGCCTGCGCGACGGGCAGACGGTCTATTTCACCCACTCCTTCGCCTTTTTCCCGCAGGACTCCGCCGACGTGGCGGCCTATGTGGAGCACGGCGAACGGTTCCCGGCCGCGGTGGCGCGGGACAACGTCGCCGGCGTGCAGTTCCACCCGGAGAAGAGCCAGGCCGTGGGCCTCGACCTTCTCGCCCGCTTCCTGGAGTGGCGTCCTTGATCCTCTACCCCGCCATCGATCTGAAGGACGGCCAGTGCGTGCGCGTGGTGCACGGCGACTTCGACACCGCCACGGTCTTCAACGACAGCCCGGGCGCGCAGGCCAAGGCCTGGGCCGACGCCGGCTTCCACTGGATCCATGTGGTCGACCTGAACGGCTCCGCCCAGGGCAAGGCCGTGAACGGCGCGGCGGTGGAGGCGATCCTGGAATCGGTCTCCGTGCCGGTGCAGCTGGGCGGCGGCATCCGCACGCTCGCCGACATCGAGCGCTGGATCGAGGCGGGCGTCTCCCGTGTGATCCTGGGCACGGTCGCGGTGCGCGAACCCGAGATCGTGCGCGAGGCCGCCAAGGCCTGGCCGGAGCAGATCGCCGTCAGCGTCGACGTCCGCAAGGGCAAGGTCGCCGTGCAGGGCTGGCTGGAGGACAGCGATCTCGACGCGCTCACCGTCGCGCGCCGGTTCGAGGACGCCGGCGTCGGCGCGCTGATCGTCACCGACATCGACCGCGACGGCACGCTCGCCGGCTTCAACGTCGAGGTGTTCGGCCAGATCGCCGACGCGGTCTCGATCCCGCTGATCGCCGCCGGCGGCCTCGCCAGCGTTGACGACATCCACAACCTGCGCGCCTGGAAGGGCGCCGAGATCTCCGGCGCCGTGCTGGGCCGGGCGCTGTACAACGGCGCGATCGTCCCCGACGAAGCCCTGAAGGCGGCCGCGTGACCCTGCGCGTCCGCGTGATCCCCTGCCTGGACGTCAAGGACGGGCGGGTGGTAAAGGGCGTGCAGTTCGTCAGCCTGCGCGACGCCGGCGATCCCGTCGAGCAGGCCCGCGCCTATGACGCCGCCGGCGCCGATGAGCTGATGTTCCTCGACATCACCGCCAGCCATGAGAACCGGGGCATCATCTTCGACGTGGTCTCGCGCACCGCGGAGGTCTGCTTCATGCCGCTGTCCGTGGGCGGCGGGATCCGCACCGTGGAGAACGCGCGGGCGGTGCTGTTGGCCGGGGCCGACAAGGTCTCGATCAACACCGCCGCCGTCGAGAACCGCGACCTGATCAGCGGCATCGCCGACGCCTTCGGCTCCCAGGCGACCGTGGTGGCCATCGACGCCAAGAAGGTGGGCGACCCCAATTCCGGCGGACAATGGCGCGTCTTCACCTACGGCGGGCGCAACGACACGGGCCTGGACGTGGTCGACTATGCCGTCGAGGCGGTGGCGAAGGGCGCGGGCGAGATCCTGCTCACCTCCATGGACCGCGACGGCGCCAAGATCGGCTACGACCTCGACCTGCTGAAGGCCGTCTCAGGCGCGGTCGGTGTCCCGGTGATCGCCTCGGGTGGCGCGGGCAACGCCCAGCACATGGTCGACGCGGTGGTGAAGGGCGGCGCCGACGCGGTGCTGGCCGCCTCGATCTTCCACTTCGGCGAGGTCTCCATCAGCGATGTAAAACGCGCCATGGCCGCCGCCCACCTGCCGGTGCGCCAGACGGAGAGCGCCTGATGAGCCGCTTCGCCGAGGTCCTGGCGCGCCTGGCCGCCACGGTCGAGGGCCGCAAGGGCGGTGATCCGGCCCAATCCTATACCGCCAAGCTGCTGGCCGATCCTTCGCTCGCCGCCAAGAAGCTGGGCGAGGAAGCCGTCGAGACCGTCATCGCCGCCACCAAGGGCGAGGCGGACGCCCTGGCCGCCGAGAGCGCCGACCTGATCTACCACTGGCTGGTGGTCCTGGCCGCCGCCGGGGTCTCGCTCGACGAGGTCGCCGCCAAGCTGGAGGCGCGGGAAGGGACCTCGGGCCTGGCCGAGAAGGCGTCACGGACCAAATGACCTCCGCTCGTCCCCGCGAAGGCGGGGACCCAAGCTGAATCTGCCGCCGCATGGATTCCCGCCTTCGCGGGAATGAGCGGTTTCAGGTTCTGGGTTTCCGCTTCAGCGCCACATAGAGCGCGCCTTCGCCGCCGTGATGGCGCGCGGCGTCGGAGAGGCCCGCCACGATGTGGGCGAGGTGCGGCGCGGCCAGCCACTCCGGCGCCCGCCGCTTCAGGATCCCGTCGCCCTGCACGCCCTTGCCGGTGATCACCAGCACGGCGCGGAAGCCGTCGTCCCACGCCTGGACCAGGAACCGCTCCAGCACCACGCGCGCCCGGTCCTGGTCGTAGCCGTGCAGATCTAGGCGCGCGCCGATCGGATCGCGCTCCCTCGAGATTCGGTGACGGCGGTTGGGTTCGATCGGGTCGAGGTCCGGGCGGGCCTTCGGCTTGCGCTCGCCGGCCCGCACCGGCGCGATCCGGGCCGCGACGTCGGCCTTGGCGTCGGCCTTGGTCGCCGTCTCCATCGCCGGCGCCGCCTTGCCCGGCAGCGGGTGCACCGTCGCGGCCACCAGGCCCCAGATGTGCCGATCCTCGGGCTTGAGCGGCCGTTTCACGGCGCATCCTTGGGGATCAGGCGGTAGAGCTTCAGCGTGTGGCGCACGCGCCCGGCCTCGGCGCCCGCGACCGGCCCGGCGCCGACGAACAGGTCGGCGCGCACGTCGCCCTTGATCGCCCCGCCGGTGTCCAGCGCCATGGCCAACCGGCGATAGCTCGGGAAAGCGCCCGCCAGGATCGGCGCGCCGGCGTCGATCCAGTAGAGCTCGCCCATCTGATGGTAGGTGGGATCGACGGCCAGCGACCGGCCGCCGGGCAGGGGCAGGTTGGCCGAGCCGACCGGCGGCTTGCCGTCGTCGGGGCCCAGGCGGAAGAAGGCGTAGCGCGGGTTCAGCCGCATGATGGCGTCGGCGTCCGGCCCGCGGTGCGCGGCCAGCCAGGCGCGGATCGAATCGGCCGAGACGTTGTCCGGCGCTAGCAGCCCCTTGTCGCGCATCGGGTTGGCCAGGCCCACGAACGGGCGACCGTTGTTGCCCGCGTAGAGCGCCTTCATCCGCGCCCCATCCTCGAAGGTCAGCACGCCGGAGCCCTGCACCTGCAGGAAGAACAGGTCTTCGGGCCGCATCCAGGCCAGCGGCTTGCCGGGCGCGGAGCTCTCGATGGCGGTGCGGTCGAGATAGGGGGTCAGCGTCGTGTCGCCCAGATCGGCGGGCCGCGGCCGCACCGGGGCACTGAACTCGTCGTCCGGCTTGCGGCGGGCGGGATATTCCGGCGCGAAATAGGCGGTGAGCACGCCGTCGCCATGGCTGGCCTCGGCGCGGAAGCGGGCCTCGAAGAAGGTGCGGGCCGCGCGTTCGTCCAAGGGGCCCAGCACGCGGGCCTCGCGACACGCGATGGTCAGCAGCAGATCCTTGGCCGCGCCGCAGGTCGCCTGGAAGGCCTCGAACGCCGCGGCGTGGTCCTCAGCCTCCCAGCCGCGCAGGGCCGTGAGGGGCAGGGTTCGGCCGGCGGGCGCCTCAGGCTCCGCCTCGGCCGGCGGACGGGCAGGCGACGGGCGCGACGGGTGGGGCTCCGGCGCCGGCGCGCGGGCCGGCGGCCTTCCCGGCGGCGCCGGACCAAGCTTGGGTTGGGTTGCGCAGGCGGCCAGGCTGAGCGCCATCAGGGATGCGCCGACCGCCCGAATTGCCCCCCGCTTCGCCCCCACGCGCCGCCCTTAGGCCTCAGCGGCGTCGACGTGGATCAGGGTCCAGTTGGGATCTTGGCTCTGCAGCCGACGCTCGAAGGTCCAGAGCTCGGCGGTGCGGCGATCGTCGACGCCTTCGCCTTCGGGGCCCTTGGTGCGGCTGCGGAACTCGGCCAGGAAGCGCACGGTCAGGCGGGCGACGTCAGCGCCGACCACCTCGGCCTTTTCCAGATCGGCGCGCGGCGGATGGTTGAATTCCACGGTCTCGGTGCGGTTCTCCGCCTCGCGCTGGGCGATGGCGGTGTCGAAGCCAGCCATCACCGCCGGGGCCAGCAGGTTGCGCAGCCGCGCTCGGTCGCCGGCGGCGAAGGCGCTGACGATCATCTCATAGGCCACCTTCGCCCCGCCCAGGAACTTGCCGAGGTCAAAGCTGGGGTCGCCCGCCTTCACGGCGGCCAGGCCAGTGAGGTGCACGCCCTCTTCAGCGCCGGCCCCGGTCGCGGCCTCCGCCGTCCGCTCTATCGGCGTCGCGGTGGCGGGCACGGCGGGCGAGTCCTCCGGCTGGCGGCCGACGCGCCGGCCCAGCACCGCATAGAGCTGGTAGAGCACGATGGCGGCGAGGCCTGCGAAGATGATCAGTTCGAGAACTTGCAACGAAGGGCCCTTCGAAATCGGCCGGATCGGTCCTTGGACACGTAAGCGAGGTACGAGCACCTAATATAGACCGATGCAACGCCGGCGTCAGGGGCGGCGTTGCATCGCCGCAGCGCATCGCGCGTTGCTTCGGTAGGGGCGCCATGATAGCCCGCCGGCCCAACGACTTCCCGTCAAGCTCACGGAACACACCTTCCAATGACCGACACCGACGCCGGCGCGGACGCGCTGACCGAAGCCCAAGGCGCCGACCAGCCGGGCATCCGCATCCTGGCCCAGTTCATCCGGGACCTGTCCTTTGAGAACCCGCGCGCGCCGGAGACCCTGCGCGGCGGCGAGCAGCCGCAGATCGAGCTCGGCGTCGAGATGAACGCGCGCAGCCGCGAAGACGGCTTCTTCGAGGTCGACCTGAAGCTCTCCGCCAAGGCGGTGCGCGCCGATGGCCCGGTGTTCGTGGTCGAGCTGCTCTACGGCGGCGTGTTCCAGATCGCCGGCGTGCCGGCCGAGGACATGGAGCCGGTGCTGCTGATCGAATGCCCGCGCTATCTTTTCCCGTTCGCGCGCAAGATCATCGCCGACGTCAGCTCCGACGGCGGCTACCCGCCCTTCATGCTGGATCCGATCGACTTCGCCGGCGTCTACGCCGCGCGCAAGGCCCAGGAACAACAGGTCGGCCACGCCTAGGTTTCGCTGAACACCCTCCCCTAAAGGGGAGGGACAGACGGCGAAGCCGTCGGGGTGGGGAAGTACGGGCCATCTGCTGACTCAGCACGCCGGCCCACTGTTCCCCTTCCGTCTCGCTTCGCTCGCCACCTTCCCCATTAGGGGAAGGGAAAACGGCTCCAGAGGTCTTCGCTCCTCACGACTTTCCGGATGAACTCCGCGTGGACTTCGCGTTCGGCCTCGGTCGAGCGGGGGGCCAGGGCGCGCGGCCGTTCGCCATAGGCGCCGCGCGAGGCGGCCGCGGCGACGGCGGTGGCCATGACGGAGGTGGTGAGCTCCAGGCGGCGCTCGCGGCCGCCCTTCAGCTCCAGATAGACCGCCGCCAGCAGCTTGGCGTCGACCAGGGCGCCGTGCTTCTCGCGCTCGCTCAGCGAGATCTTGAAGCGCTTGCAGAGCGCGTCGAGGGAATTGTGCATCCCCGGGAAGCGCACACGGGCCAGGGCCAGGGTGTCCACCCACCGGCTCTCGTGCAGCTCGACCCGGTTCACCACGCCCAGTTCGTGGTTGATGAAGTTGCGGTCGAAGCCCGCGTTGTGGGCGACGATCGGGGCGTCGCCGACGAACTCCAGGAAGGCGTCCACTACTTCCGGATGCTCGAACCGGGGCTTGCCGCGCAAGAAGGCGCTCGACAGGCCATGCACCCGCTCGGCGTCCGGCGGCATGTCGCGGCAGGGGTCGATGTAGGTGTGGAAGCTGCGGCCTGTGGGAACGAAGTCGTCGATCTCCAGGCAGGCGATTTCCACCAGCCGGTGACCCTGGGTCGGCTCGAAGCCGGTGGTTTCGGTGTCGAGGACGATCTCGCGCGCCATGGCCTCGTTTTGCGCCGGTTCGCGCCCGGCCTCAACCGGCCGAACGGTCGCGGGCCGACTTGAACTGTGGATCGCGCAGGGCGGCGATGATCTCCGCCACCTGCCGCCGGGCCGGCTCCAGGCCGCGGGAGGTGTCGACCACGAAGTGGGCGCGGGCGCGCTTTTCGGAATCGGCCAGCTGCTGGGCCAGAATGGCGTCGAGCCGTTCCGGCGTCATGCCGGGCCGCGCCAGCACCCGCTCGCGTTGGACGTCGGCCGGAGCGCTCGCCACCACCACCGCGTCGACATTGGCGTGGCCGCCGGTCTCGAACAGCAGGGGGATGTCCAGCACCACCATGTCGGCCTTGTCGGCTTCCGCCCGCTGGAAGAAGCCGATCCGGTCGCGGCCCACCAGCGGGTGGACGATGGCGTTGAGGCGCTGGAGCTCTTCCGGTTTGCCCAGCACCGCCTGGCGCAGGGCCTCGCGGTCGACGCGGCCGTCCTTCACCACGCCGGGGAAGGCGTCGCCCACCGGCCCGACGGCCGCGCCGCCCACGTCGTAGAGGTCGTGGACCGCGGCGTCGGCGTCATAGACCGGCACGCCCGCCTCGCGGAACATGGCTGCGGTGGTCGACTTGCCCATGCCGATGGAGCCAGTGAGGCCGACGGTGATCATTGGCCCGGGGCCTTCAGGGAGAGGGCTTTCAGCGCCAGGGCGCGGACATCGACGTCCTTTGGTGGCGGCTGGCCGTAGAACGCCTCGAACGACGGGGCCGCCTGGCCGATCAGCATGGCCAGGCCATCGACCGTACGGCGGCCGAGCGCTTGGGCCTGCGCCAGGAACGGCGTGACCAGCGGCTTGTAGACCATATCCATCACTACGCAGGTCTCCGGCGTCGCCGCGAGCGGGAAGTCCGGCGCATGGTTGTCGGCCAGGCCGGCCGAGGTGGCGTTGACCACCGCGATCGCGCCCTGGAAGGCGGCTTCGGCGTCGGTCAGGCCGAAGGCTTCGCCGCCCAGCTCGGCCACCAGGGCTTCCGCCCGGCCGAAGGTGCGGTTGACCACCCGGACGTGTGGGCAGCCGGCGTCGAGGAAGGCCGCGACCGCGCCACGCGCGCCGCCGCCGGCGCCCAGCACCACCACCGGACCGGCCTTGGCATCGAACCCCGTCGCCTGTTCGGCGAAGGCGGCCAGCAGGCCCAGGCCGTCGGTGTTGTCGGCGTGGACGCGGCCATCCTGGAAGACCAGCAGGTTGGCGGCCTTGGCCCGCGCCGCCCGGGGATGGACCTCGTCCGCCGACGCCAGCGCATCTTCCTTGAAGGGCAGGGTGACGTTGCAGCCGGCGAAGGAGGTCGTCTTCAGCCCCTCGACCAGCCGGCGGAAACCGCCGTCGCGCGCCTCCAGCGCCACATAGACCCCGTCGATCCCCGCCGCCGCCAGCCAGGCGTTGTGCAGCACGGGGCTCAGGGAGTGGGCGATCGGGTGGCCGACCACGCCGGCGACCCGGGTCTTTCCGGTGATCGCGGTCATGAGGTGAGGACTCCGCGACCCCGCAAGAACTCGAGCAGGCCCATCAACGGCAGGCCCAGGATGGTGAAATAGTCGCCGTCGATCCGGTCGAAGAGCTGCACGCCCGGGCCTTCCAGCCGGTAGCAGCCGACTGAGCCCAGGGCCTCGGCGCCGTCCTCGTCGAGATAGGCCTCCAGGAAGGCGTCGGAGAAGTCGCGCATGGCCAGGGTCGCGCTTTCCGTCACCCGCCAGACGATCCGCTCGCCTTCCGAGACCACCACCGCCGAATGCAGCTGGTGCGGCCGGCCGCGTAAGGTCCTCAGGCGTTCGCGCGCCGCCGCCAGGGTCTCGACCTTGTCGTAGAGCCGGCCTTCGAGGTCGAGCGTCTGGTCCGCCCCGATCACCAGGCCCGGCCGGGTCGCCGAGACCGCCAGCGCCTTCTTCTCCGCCAGCGCCTCGGCGATGGCGCGCGGATCCGCGTTGCGCGCCAACAGCTCGGCCTTCACCGCGTCCTCGTCGACGCCGGACCCCGCGGCGTCGTGGACGACGCCGGCGCCGCTCAGCACCGCGCGGCGGGCAGCGCTTTTCGAGGCGAGGGTGAGTGTCACCCCAGCACCTCGACCTGGCCGTGGCCGCCATGCAGCAGGTTCAGCACCGCCGCGGCCGTCTCCTCCACCGAGCGGCGGGTCACGTCGATCACCGGCCAGCCCTGGCGTTCGTAGAGCCGGCGCGCCTGGACGATCTCGTCGCGCACCGCGTCCACATCGATATAGGTCGACTCGCGGTTCTCCTTCAGGCTGAGCAGGCGGTTGCGGCGGATCTGCACCAGCCGGTCGGGCGAGATCGATAGCCCGACCACCAGGGCGCTCTTCTGGGTGAGCAGCTTGTCGGGGATCGGCCGTCCCGGCACCAGGGGCACATTGCCGGCCCGCACGCCACGGTGCGCCAGGTAGATGCAAGTCGGCGTCTTCGAGGTGCGAGACACGCCCACCAGGATCACGTCGGCCTGCTCCAGGTCCTGGCCGCCCTGGCCGTCGTCGTGGCCGATGGCGTAGTTCAGCGCGTCCATGCGGTTGAAATAGTCGTTGTCCAGCCGCAGGTGCGCGCCGACCCGGCTGGTGGTCGTGTAGCCGAGATAGCGGCTCATGGCCGAGACCAGCGGGTCCAGGGCCGGGATGCAGGGCATCTCCAGCTTGCGGCAACCTTCCTCGAGCGCCGTGCGCAGGCCTTCGTCGACGATGGTGTGGATGACGACACCCGGC
>JAFEDM010000325.1 GCA_018241625.1 Pseudomonadota bacterium
CCGAGGTTCGACCAGTCGAAGCGTCTAGCCTGCGGCAAGGACGTCATCGGCGACCACGGCGCCGTATCGGCGATCACGCGTGTGATACTCGGCGATAGCGGCCTTCAGGTGCTCGGGCCCATAGTCCGGCCACAGCACGTCCTGGAAGACGAACTCCGCATAGGCCGCCTCCCAGAGCACGAAATTGGACAGCCGCTGCTCGCCCGACGGCCGGACGATCAGGTCCGGCGGCGGCAGCTCGGCGGTGGAGAGGTAGCGGGCGAACCCGGCCTCATCGAGGTCGCTCGGCTTGGCGCGACCGGCGGCGACATCCTCGGCGAACTTGCGGGCCGCATCGGCGATGTCGGCCTGGCCGCCGTAGTTGAACGCCACGGTCAGGAACAGGCGGTTGTTGTGCGCCGTGCGCGCCTCGGCCTCACGGCAGATGCCCAGCAGGTCGCGTGACAGCCCCTGCTCGCGTCCGACCACGCGCACCCGGACGCCCTCACGCTCGAGCCTCGGCAGGTCGCTTTTGAAATAGCGTTGCGGCAGGGCCATCAGTTCGGCCACCTCCGCCACCGGCCGGCTCCAGTTCTCGGTGGAAAAGCCGAACACCGTCAGCCAGCGGATGCCGAGATCGGGGCAGGCCTGGACGATCCGCTTCAGGGCCTCGACGCCGGCCTGGTGACCCAGGGTGCGCGGCAGGCCGCGACGCTTCGCCCAGCGCCCATTGCCGTCCATGACCAGGGCCACGTGCAGCCCGGCCCGATCCTTGGGATCAGACCCGGCCGAAGACGGCGTGGACTGTTGGGCGGCCATGGCTTGGATCGGCGTCCTTAACGGAGGTCCGGCGGCGCCGGCTAAACGTGCATGATCTCTTGTTCTTTGGTTTTCAAGGCTTCGTCCACGCGCTTGATCGCCTCATCGGTCAGCTTCTGGACCTCGCCCTCCATTCGCTTCTCTTCGTCCTGGGCGATGACGTGGGCCTTTTCGGCGGCGCGCAGGTCGTCGTTGGCGTCGCGACGGACGTTGCGGATCGCGATGCGCTGCTGCTCCGCATATTTGTGGGCGATCTTCACCAGATCCTTGCGGCGTTCCTCGGTCAGCGGCGGGATCGGGATGCGCAGGTTCTGACCGTCGACCACGGGATTGAGGCCCAGGTCCGACGAGCGGATCGCCTTCTCCACCGAGACCACCAGGCCCCGGTCCCAGACGTTGACGGTGATCATCCGCGGCTCCGGCACGGAGACGGCGCCGACCTGATTGATCGGCATGGACGAGCCGTAGGCGTCCACGTGGATCTGGTCGAGCAGGCTGGCCGAGGCGCGGCCCGTGCGCAGGCTGCCGAATTCGTCCTTCAAGGCGGCGACGGCCTTGTCCATGCGGTCGCGGTATTTGGACAGCACCGGCTTTTCCACAGTGGCCATTGTGTTCGCTCCCTTCGTCGTCGCGGGCTCAGGCGATGGTCGTGAAGACCCCGTCGCCCTTCACCACTTTCAGCAGGTTGCCCCGCTCGCGGATGGAGAACACCACGATCGGGATATGGTTGTCGCGCATCAGCGCCACGGCCGAGGCGTCCATGACCTTCAGATCCTTCGCCAGGACCTCGGTGTAGGTCAGGGTCTCGTAGCGCTGGGCGGAGGCGTCCTTCTTGGGGTCGGCTGTATAGACGC
>JAFEDM010000326.1 GCA_018241625.1 Pseudomonadota bacterium
CTGTGGATTTCTATGTCGGGAAGCTGGGCTTCAAGATCCACACGGACGCGAAGAACGGCGACTACCGCTGGCTGACGGTGCAGCATCCGGAGCAGCCGTCCTTCCAGCTCGGGCTCTTCAAGCCGGCGCCGCCGACCATGGACCCGGCGACCGCTCAGACCGTGGGCGAGATGGTGGCCAAGGGGGCCATGCCGCCTCTGGTGCTGACGGTGGACGACTGCCGCGCCGCCTATGACGACCTGTCGGCCAGGGGCGTGGAGTTCACCCAGGAGCCGATGGACCGCTACGGAGCCGTCGACGCCAGCTTTCGCGATCCGTCGGGCAACGGCTGGAAGATGATCCAGGGACGGTGAGCATGTGTGTTCAGGGAATTGATATCACGATGGAAAAGACCTCCGCTCCCGGGGACCTCAGCCCCTCGCAACTGATCGATGGACGGATCGCCGACCTGGGCGACTGGCGGGGCGAGACCCTGGCCCGCCTGCGCGCCCTGATCCGCGAGGCGGTCCCGGAGGTGGTCGAGGAATGGAAGTGGCGCGGCGTGCCCACCTGGTACGCGAACGGCGGCATCGTCACCACCGGCGAAACCTACAAGGCGGTGGTCAAGCTGACCTTCGCCAAGGGCGCGCAACTCCCGGACCCGAAGGGCCTGTTCAATTCCAGCCTGGAGGGCAATGTCCGCCGGGCCATCGACATCAAAGAAGGCGACAAGCTCGACGAGGCCGCCTTCAAGGCCCTGGTGAAGGCGGCCGCCGAAGCCAACGCGAAGAAGAAATAAGGCCCTACTTCGCCGCGGCCTGAGCCGCCTTGGCCTTGTTGGCCTGGCTGACGATGTAGTGATAGATCGCCTCGGATTGGCCGTCGGCGAGCACCTTCTTGAAGCTGACCATGCCCTTGTCGGCCCGTGCGCCGTCGAGGACGATCTGGTTCCAGGTGTCGAGCCGGCGCAGGACCTGGGAGTAGCGCAGGTCGGGGATCGACTTGTCGGCCACGCCGCCCGCGCCGTGGCAGCCGGAGCAGAACCGGCCATAGGCGCCCTCGCCGTCGATCACCTGCTCGTTGGTGCCGGTGAGCAGCGGCGGATCCAGCACCTTGCCGGCCACCGAGCCCGCGATCGGGTTCTGCGGCAGGGTCGCGCTGGCGTTCAGCTTGAAGACCAGCAGGCGCGAGTTGTTGGCGCTGGAGGCGCTGGTCCGGGCCTGGCCCGGCGGCAGGCCGCGAGCGCCGACCAGCAGGGCCACATATTGCTCGCCGTCGATGACGTAGGTGGACGGCGCGGCGACCACGTCCGCCTGGGTCGGGGCCGACCAGACCTTCTCGCCGGTCCTGGCGTCGAAGGCGTTGAACCGGCCGCTCCAGTCGCCGGAGAAGACCAGGTTCGAGGCAGTGACCATGGCGCCATGGGCGCCGTAGTCCTTGTCGGGCGCCTTCCAGACGATCTTCTGGGCCACCGGATCGTAGGCCTCGAGGTAGCTGCGGATATTGCCGCGCGGCAGGGCGCCGGGCTTGCCGTAGAGCTCGGTGATCTTGTCGGAGAACGAGACCGTTGCCGTGTTGTAGACCCGGTCCTTGACCGCGAAGGTCTTGGGGTCCGCGCTCTGGAAGCCGGTCGTACTCTCGGTGACCGGAATGTAGACCAGGCCGGTCTTGGGGCTATAGGCCATCGGGTGCCAGTTGTGGGCGCCCAGCGGCGCGGGCTGGACGATGGCGGCCTTGTCGACCGTGTAGCGGACCTCGGGGTTCTCGACCGGCCGGCCGGTCTTGAGGTCGATCTTCGAGGCCCAGTTCAACGGGGCGAACTTGTCGGCGCTGATCAGCTTACCCGTCGCCGCGTCCCAGACGTAGAAGAAGCCGGTCTTGGGGGCCTGCATCAGCACGTGGCGCTGAACGCCGCCGATCTTCAGGTCGGCGGTCATCAAAGGATTGGTGACGTCGTAGTCCCACTCGTCGCCCGGGACCTCCTGGAAGTGCCAAGCATATTTGCCGGTGTTCGCATGCACCGCGATCACCGAGGAGACGAAGAGGTTGTCGCCGCCCTTCGGCGAGCGGACCGACTGGCTCCAGGAGAGGCCGTTGCCGGTGCCGAAGTAGATCAGGTCGGTCTTGGGATCGTAGAGGATGGTGTCCCAGGCCGTGGCGCCGCCGCCGTACTTCCAGAAGTCGCCGTCCCAGCCGGCCAGCGCCTTCTTGAGCTCCGGGGTATTGGTCGGATCGCCCGGCTGGGCCGGCACGGTGTAGAAGCGCCACTTAAGCTTGCCGGTGGCGGCGTCATAGGCCGAGACGTAACCGCGGCAGGTGTATTCGGCGCCGGCGTTGCCGATGATCACCATGCCCTTCACGATCCGCGGGACCTGGGTGATGGTGTAGGGCTGCTTAGGATCGGTGGTCTGCACCGACCAGTCGACCTTGCCGGTCTTGGCGTCCAGCGCGATCAGCCGGCCGTCGAGGGCGCCGAGGTAGATCTTGCCCTTCCAGGCCGCGACGCCGCGGTTGACCACGTCGCAGCAGGCGACGGCGCCGTTCGAGGGATCGACCTTGGGGTCATAGGCCCACAGCTGTTGGCCGCTCTTGGCGTCATAGGCGTAGAGCTTGGACCAGGCGGTGGTGAAGTAGAGGACGCCGTCCACCACGACCGGAGTCGATTCCTGGCCGCGCTCCGTGTCGACGTCGGCGTACCAGGCCAGGCCCAGCTTGCCGACATTGGCCTTGTTGATCCCGGTGAGCGGGCTGTAGCGCTGCTCGGAATAGGTGCGCCCCGCGGCCATCCAGCTGCCCGGCTCCGCGTCGGCGGCCAGCAGGCGAGCGGTGTCGACCGCCGCGGCCCCCTTGGCGTGGGTCACGGCGGCCTTGGACGGCGCCTTCGCGGATGTCTGGGCAAGCGCCGGCCCGATGGCCATCGAGAGCGCCGCGGCGCCGGTCAGCAGGCGGCGGGTCCAGGTCGAAGACTGAGTCCGATTCATTGTTGTTTCGCTCCCCTTGCC
>JAFEDM010000327.1 GCA_018241625.1 Pseudomonadota bacterium
CGCCGGTCTTCGCGTCGCGGGCGCGGTTGCGGTCGACCTTGCCGACCCAATAGTCGCGGTTCTGCTTGGGCACGCGGGCCCCGCGCGCGCAGTCGTGGCCGTGCCAGAAGCAGCCGTGGACGAAGAGCGCCAGCTTGCGGCCGGGGAGCACGATGTCGGGGTTGCCCGGCAGGTCCTTGCGGTGGAGCCGGTAGCGGGCGCCGAGGCGGGTGAGCGCCTGGCGGACCTTGAGCTCCGGGCTGGTGTCCTTACCCTTGACCCGGCGCATGACGGCCGAGCGCTTTTCGGGCGGATAGACGTCGGTCATCGCGGCGGCAGACGCGGCTTGGATCCCCGCCTTCGCGGGGATGAGCGGAGTGTGGACAGCACCTTCAGGTGCTTTCCGGCCATTGATCCCATGGTTGATGCGAGCCTTGGGGTCTCGGCTTGTCAAGGACCGGCCCGTGGCCGGCCGCGCGGCGGCGCGCTTCGCGCGTCCTTGAGAAGCCGAGACCCCAAGGCAAACTGGCTGCCATGAGTTCTATGGCGCAGTCTGGCTGTTGCGACTGCTACAGCCCCTCGAACAGCGCCGTGGAGACGTAGCGCTCGGCGAAGCTGGGGATGATCACCACGATCAGCTTGCCCGCCATGTCGGCGCGGGCGGCGACGTCGAAGGCGGCGATCAGGGCGGCGCCGGACGAGATGCCGACCGGGATGCCTTCCTCGGCGGCGACACGGCGGGCCATGGCGAAGCTGTCGTCGTTGCCGACCTGGATCACCTCGTCGATCACGTGGCGGTCGAGGATCGAGGGGACGAAGCCCGCGCCGATGCCCTGGATGCGGTGCGGGCCGGGCTGGCCGCCGCTGAGCACCGCCGAGGTTTCGGGTTCGACGGCCACCATCTTCACCGAGGGCTTACGGGCCTTCAGCACCTGGCCGACGCCGGTGATGGTGCCGCCGGTGCCGACGCCGCTCACGACCACGTCGACCGCGCCCTGGGTGTCGTTCCAGATTTCCTCGGCGGTGGAGACCCGGTGGATCAGCGGGTTGGCGACATTGTCGAACTGCTGCGGCATCACCGCGCCCGGCGTGGCGGCGACGATCTCGCGGGCGCGGGCGACGGCGCCGGCCATGCCGCGCTCGGCGGGGGTCAGCTCCAGCTTGGCGCCCAGGATCAGCAGCATCTTGCGCCGCTCCATGGACATGCTCTCGGGCATGACCAGGGTCAGCTTGTAGCCCTTGGCGGCGGCCACGAAGGCCAGCGCGATGCCGGTGTTGCCGCTGGTCGGCTCGACGATGGAGCCGCCGGGCTTCAGGAGGCCCTTGGCCTCGAGGTACTCGATCATGGCGACGCCGATGCGGTCCTTCACCGAGGCGATCGGGTTGAAGAATTCCAGCTTGGCGACGACTTCGCCCTTGGGCTTCAGCGCCTCGGTCAGGCGCGGCAGGCGCACCAGCGGGGTGTCGCCGACGGTGTCGAGGATGGAATCGAAGATCTTGCCCCGGCCGGCCCGCGCAAAGCGGGCGGCGTCGTAGACCTTGTCGGGGGTGGAATCCATGGAAGCGGAACCTCTTGCGGACGGCCTTTGGCGCGGACCCTAAGGGTTCCGCACCGGAATGAAAGGGGCGCGATGGGCCGAAGGGCCTACTCGGCGGCGATCACCGCCGCGGGACG
>JAFEDM010000328.1 GCA_018241625.1 Pseudomonadota bacterium
AAGCCCGCCACCGGCGCGGGCGGCCCGGCCGGCAACGGCCCCGGCGCGCCCCAGCAGCAGAACGTCTCCAAGGCCGGCGGCCCGCCCGCCGCGGCGAAGTAGGCTCAGGCGCTTACGGCGCGGGCCGGATTCCGGTCCTCTCGAAATAGTCGGCGAGCGCCTGCGCGGAGCCTGAGGGCTCGGCCAGCGCCACATAGCTGTCCGGCCGCAACAGATAGGCCGCGCCCGCCTTCAGCCCGCGCGCGGCGCAGGCGTCCGACCAGGCGAACACCTCCAACGGCAGGCTGTGGTCCCCGCACCAGGCGCTCAGCGCCGCGTTCGCCGCGCCATAGACGTGGACCTGCCAGACCATCCGGGTCAGCGGCTGGAAATTGTCGCGGCCTTCCGTGACTACCCAGGGCAGGCGGTCACCGCCCTGCACCTGGCCGGCCTTGCCGGCGCTGATCGGCATGTCACGGTAGTTCAGGGTGATCTGCGATACCGTGCGGAAGGCGAACTCGCGGAACGGCTCCCACTTCGCCGCCGCCGGCAGCACGACCGGGACCAGGCGCGTGCGCACCAGGTCGGCGACCGGCCCCTCGGCGGTGGCGATGGAGAACCCCTGGTCGGTGGAGCGCACGAGGCGGAGGGCGAAGGCCCGCCGCTCGACCTCGTAGCTGTCCAGCAGGGCGTCGCCCGCGCGGCCCGCCAGCACCGTCGCCAGCTTCCAGGCCAGGTTTATGGCGTCGCCGATGCCGGTGTTCATGCCCTGGCCGCCGGCCGGGCTGTGGATGTGCGCCGCGTCGCCCAGCAGGAACGCGCGGCCCTTGCGGAATCTGTCGGTCACCCGGTGGTGGACGCGGTAGGTCGAGAACCAGTTGACCTTGGTCACCTCGACCTTCAGGTCGCGGATGGCGCGCTCGCTGACGTCTGCGAACCTCAGGTGGTCGGGGTCGACCCCTTCGCCTTCCCGCACCGTCCCGATCAGCCGCGCGCGCCCCGCGCCGTCCAGCGGGAAGATGGCCAGGAAGTCGGCGATCTCGAGGTCGATGTTCAGCGCCCCGTTCATCGGCGGGCCTTGGGCCTCCACGTCGGCGACGTAGAACACCTGGCGGTAGGTGCCGCCCGGGAAGCTGGAGCCCATGGCGTTGCGCACGGCCGAGCGCGCGCCGTCGCAGCCGCAGAGATAGGCCGCCCCGGCCGTCTCTTCCGTCCCATCCGCCCGCTTGAGGCGAACGGTCAGGCCTTCGACCGTCTCGGCATAGCCCAGCACCTCGACCCCGCGCTCGACCCGCACGCCCATGGCCTCCAGCCGTGCGATCAGCAGCCGTTCGTGCTCGTCCTGCGGATAGATGTGCAGGAAGGGATAGGGCGTGAGATCGCCGCCCACGGTGTCGAACGAGATCGAGGTGCGCTCCTCGCCGGAGACCCACAGACGCACCGAAGGCGTCTGGTAGCCCTTGGCCAGGACCGCGTCGGTGAGGCCCGCCTGGCGATAGAGCTCCAGCGTGCGGGCGTGCACCGCCAGCGCCCGGGAGGTGCTGGACGGCGCGGTCAACTTGTCGACGATCCGCACCGGGACGCCCAGCTTGGTGAGCCAGAGCGCCAGGACGAGGCCGGTCGGGCCCGCACCGGCGATCAGGACGGGGTGGTCGTTCATCGGACGGCTCCTTCTTCGGCCGGCGAAAGGATCAGGCCGCGAATCAGGGTCTGGGCGTGCTGGGCGGCGACCTGGGCGAGGTCCGGCGGATCGGCCGCCTCGGCGAACACCTCGCGGAACAGGGTCGCCATCAGCAGCGGCCCGACGAGGGAGAAGGCATGGGTGCGCGGATCGCCCGGCCGCACCTCGCCGGCCGCCTGGGCGCGCACGATGCGGGCGGAGACGGCGGCGAGCAGCGGCCCGACGATCTCGTCGTGCCAGATGCGCGCCAGGTCGGGGAAGGTCCGGGCCTCGCCGATCACCATGCGCGCCACACCCGCCACGCGCGGCTGGCTGAGCGCCACGGCCGCGCCGGCCAGCAGCCGCGGCGCGATCTCTGCGAAGGGCCCGTCCTGCAGTTGCGCCACCGCCAGCACCCGGCTCACGGCCGGAACCAGCAGCTCGCGCACCACGGCGCGGAACAGGGCCTCCTTGGTGTCGAAGTAGAGGTAGAGCGAGCCCTTCGCGACGCCCGCCCGGCGGGCGATGTCGTCCAGCTTGGCCTGGGCGAAGCCGCGCTCGGCGAAGACGCTGAGCGCCGCCTCGAGCATCTCGCCGGGCCTAGCCTCCTTGCGCCTGCGCCACTTGGGTTCGGGGTCGCTCATCGCCGTCATCGCACGCCCAGCCATTAAATGACTTTCCAGTCATTTAATTCCGAGAAAGCTCGGCGTCCAGCGTTCGGTGGCGAAAATCAGGGACGGCGGAAGGCGGTGGGTTGGCCGACGCCGGCGGCGTCGATGCGGGTGATGGCGCCGTCCAGCGGCTCGATCGCCACGGCCATGTGGAAGGCGTTGGCGTGGACGATCCGCTCGGCGTCCAGGCCGATGGCCATGTGGCCGCGCCAGAAGACCAGGTCGCCACGGCGGAAGTCGCTGCGGCCGATCGGCGTCCCCAGCTCCGCGATCTGATCGGTGTCGCGCGGGCAGGCCCGGCCACAGGCGAACAGCGCCGCCTGCGCCAGGCCCGAGCAGTCCAGCCCCAGGCTTTCGCGGCCGCCCCAGAGGTAGGGCGCGCCCAGGAACCGCTCGGCCACGGCGGCCCAGTCGGTCTCGAAGGCCGCGCCGATTGGCGCCAGATGCGCGTTGGGCATCCAGCCGGCCCCCGCGACCTTGGACAGCCGCCCCTCGACGGCTTCCACCGAAACCAGGGCGTTCATCGAATAGGGGCCCGAGGCCCGGGCCTTGATGCTGGCCTCGGCGAAGGCGTAGGTGCGCAGCGCCGTGATCCGATGGGTCGGCGGGTCGGCCGGCGGGGTCCCCAGCGCCGAGGCGGCCACATAGCCCACATAGCCGTCGCGCTTGGCCTGGCCCCAAAGGAAGCCGCCCTCGTCCTCGATCACCTCGAACGGCTCGCCGAACAGCAGCTGGTCCATCTGCTCGGAGGCCGCGTCGGCCACGCGGTGGATCCCCGCCGCCGGGACCGCGCAGACCCGCACCTTCGGGTCCAGATAGACCTCGGCCCGCACCAGCCCCTCGAGGCCCGAACTGGCGATGCCGTCGCGGAGGGGCGTGGTGCGCGGATCCATGTCCATCAGGCGGCGCACCGCGTCTTCAGCATGCGGTAGAGGCCGCGGATCGCCTGGGCCTCGGCGCCCGCGGGATGGCCCGGCCGCCCGCGCGGGTTCCAGGCGAAGATGTCCAGGTGGACCCACGGCCCGCACTTCGGTCCCTGGGGCGCGAACCGCTGCAGGAAGAGGGCGGCGGTCACCGAGCCCGCCTGGGCCCAGCCGTCTGGGTCGTTCTTGATCTCGGCCACATCGGAATCCAGCGCTTCTGCATAGGGCTTCCACAACGGCATCCGCCACAGGGGGTCGGCCGCCGCCCTGGCTGAATCCTCGATCTGCCCCGCCAGTTCCTCGTCGTCGGTGTAGTAGGGCGGCAGCTGCGGTCCCAGCGCGATGCGCGCCGCGCCGGTCAGGGTGGCCATGTCGATGGTCAGCGCCGGCTCCAGCTCCGCGGCCCGGGTCAGGGCGTCGGCCAGGATCAGCCGCCCCTCGGCGTCGGTGTTGCCGACCTCGATCGACAGGCCCTTGCGCGACGCCAGCACGTCCCCCGGCCGCATGGCGTCGCCCGAAATGGCGTTCTCCACCACCGGCGTCAGCACCGACAGCCGGATCGGCAGGCCCGCGGCCATCACCATCCGGCCGAGCGCCAGGGCGTGTGCGGCGCCGCCCATGTCCTTCTTCATCAGCCGCATGCCGGCCGAGGGCTTGATGTCCAGGCCGCCGGTGTCGAACACCACGCCCTTGCCGATGATGGCCACCAGCGGCGCGTTGGCGCTCGCGCCTGGTCCCGACCAGCTGATCTCGATCATCCGGGGACTGCGGGCCGGATCGGCGGCGCGGCCCACGGCGTGGACCGCGGGGTAGTTGGCCTCCAGCAGGGCCTCGCCGGTGACGACCTCGATCTTCGCCCTATAGGCCTCGGCGATCTCGCGGGCGATGGTCTCGATCTGCAGGGGGCCCATGTCGTTGGCGGGCGTATTGACCATGTCGCGGGCCAGGGCGCAGGCGTGCGCCACATGCCGGGCCTCGGCCAGGTCGACGCCGGCAACCACCAGGCGCGGCTTCTCCCCACCGTGGGTCTTGTAGCGGTCGAACCTGTAGCCCCCGAGCGCGAAGGCCAGCGCGGCGGCGTCGCGGTCGAGCCCCTCGGGCGCTTCGGCCAGTTCATAGAGCCCGGCGGGCAGCTTGGCGGCGGCGGCGCGGAAGGCCGCCATGGTGTTCTGGGCGTCCGGCGCGGCGCCCAGCCCCACCATCGCCGCCTGCGGCAGGCCCTCGTGGCCCGGGATCACCAGCACCTGCCCGGCCTTGGCTTTGAACTCGGCGGTCTTGGCCAGGCCCTGGACCCGGACGCCCGCCGACTCCAGGGCGGCGGCCAGATCGCCCTCGACCACCGCGCGCACCGGGATCGTGGGGCCGTCGGCGGCGTCGAGGATGGAATCGGGCATCGTGGGCGCTCGTGTCGGAGAAAACCGTAACGGCCCCCTAACTAGGCCCTTCAGTAGCGCGCCACCAGGGCCGAGGCCGGAAAGGCGGCGAGCGCGCCCACCGCGATCGCCACGCCATAGGGCACGGCCGCGCCGGGCGCGATCAGCCGCTCGAACCATGGCGGCCCGGCGCGCAGCACCGCGCGCGCCGGCGCGGAGCGGAGCGCCAGCAGGGTGACGGCCAGCAGGCCGCCGGCCAGGGCGGTGTAGAACAGATAGGTCAGCGACGGCGCGAGCCCGATCCAGGGCGCGACCGCGGCGAACAGCTTGGCGTCGCCGCCGCCGATCCAGCGAAAGGCGAACATGGCCATGCCGGCCACCAGGGCGACCCCGAACGCCGCCACGTCCCAGCCGACGACATTCAACGGCAGGCCGAAGGCCAGGGCGGCGAGCGCGAAGCCGGCCAGCAGGGCGCCGGAGATCCAGTTGGGGATGGTGTAGCTGGTCAGGTCCTTGACCGCCCCGGTGATCACCAGGGCCGGGAAGGCCAGCAGCAGCAGGGTCTGGATGAGGTGGATCATGGCGCGCTCCGAGACGCTCACCATGGCGCCGGCCGATGAACGGAGGGTTTCGCCGACAGGCCGGAGACCCGACGCGCAAACGAAAACCCCCGGCGGTCGCCCGCCGGGGGTTTCCTTGGGTTCAGCCTTGGGCCGCGGCTTAGCCGGCGGCGGCGTTCAGCTTGCCCTGGATGTTCGTGAAGTTGGTGTTCAGCGCGCCGCTGACGGCGGTCAGGCCGGTGATGATCGCGACGGCGACGAGGGCGGCGATCAGGCCGTACTCGATGGCGGTGGCGCCGGACTCGTCCTTCAGGAAACGGGTGACGAACTTGGACATGGACTTCTCCTTCTCAGCGAGCAGTTGTTGGCGGGCTTCAAGCCAGTGGCCTGCTCGCCCTAAGTGCACCGCCAAGTTCGCAGGACTCACTTAATCGCCAGTAAATGGACAGCAACAAATCTAATTTTCTTTGGTGAATTGATATTCACCCTTAAATCTTGTTAACCATGGGGCGATGAAAACAGTATTTGAGGTAAATACAAAGAGAACGATACTCATTAAACCTGAGTTAGCTACGGGCGCGTAGACTGGCGTCGAGATCGCTAGGACCGCCCGTGCGCATTCGCCCCCTCGCCTGCCTCCGCCATTTCGCCCGGCGCTTCGCCCGCGCCGAGGGCGGCGTGACGGCTGTGGAGTTCGCGCTGGTGAGCGTGCCGCTGTTCCTGATGATCTTCGGCACGCTGGAGCTGGCCCTTATATTCATGGCCACTTCGGGCCTGGACGCGGCCACCCAGCTCGCGTCGCGCCAGATCCGCACCGGCCAGTTCCAGGCCACCGGCGGCGGCCTGGCGCAATTCAAGACCCTGCTCTGCCAGAACATGGGCTTCATGCAGTCGGACTGCGCGGCGAACGTCTATCTGGACGTGCGCACTTTCGGCGACTTCTCCGACCTCGCCGGCGCCTCGCCGCTGACGCCTGCCAACGCCGCGACCACGGCCTTCTGCTTCCAGCCCGGCCAGCCGACCGACATCGTCCTGGTGCGCGTCTTCTATCAGTATTCGCTGATGACGCCGGGTTTCAGCAGCGCGTTCTCCAACCTCGGCGGGACCCGGCGGCTGATCACCTCCACCACGGCGTTCCGCAACGAGCCGTTCAACAACAACCCCGCACAGGGAGCCTCGGGATGCGCGCCCCTCGCCTGACGCCGCTTCGCCGTTTCCTCCACGGGCTGCGCAGCGAACGCGGCTCGGCGGCGGTGGAGTTCGCCCTGATCGCCCCGGTCATGGTGGTGCTCTATTTCGGCCTCACCGAGTTCACCATGGCTATGATGGCCCAGCGCCGGGTGGCGCACGTGGCCTCGGTGATCGCCGACCTCGTCTCCCAGACGCCGCAGATCAAGAACAGCGAGGTCACCGACGTCTTCACCGTCGGCGGGGCGATCGTCAGCCCGTTCCCGTCGACGCCGCTGAAGATGCGGATCACCAGCGTGGTCGCCGACGCCAACGCCGTGCCCAAGGTGACCTGGAGCCTGGGCCAGGGCCTTTCCGCTCTGGCGGTCAACACCACGGTGACGGTGCCCAACAACCTGCTGGCGGCCGGCGACAGCGTGGTGATGGCCGATGTTCAGTACAACTTCACCTCGCCCCTGCAGGTGCTGTTGCCCAATGCGCTGACCTTCAGCTCGACCTTCTACCTGCGGCCGCGCCGTTCGCCGTCGGTGGCCCTGCTCGCCGGCTAGCGAACGCCCACGCGGCCGCCGCCCTTCACGAACATCAGGCCGCCAAGGCCGATGAACAGCAGCACGATGATGCTGGCGAAGCCGCCCTGCTGGGTATGGGTGATCCGAGTGCCGAGGTTCACCAGCGTCGGCGCCAGCCACAGGGTGGCGACGCCCGACAGCGCATAGACGCCGAAGAAGGCCCCCGTCTGCTCCGGCGGCGTCAGGCGCGTCAGCAGGGTGCGGCTGGAGGCGTACTGGCCGGTGATGAAGATCGCATTCACGAAGCCCACCCCGATGAAGACCCAGTCCGGCAGGGTCCGGAACACCGGCCCGCCCCACAGCGGCGCATGCGCGTGGGCGTCATAGGGCCACAGGTAGAGGATGCGGTCGGGCGCGATCCCCAGCATCAGGGTCAGGCTGACGGCGGTGACCGCAATCTGGATCCGCAGGGCGTTCTTCGGCCCGAGCGTCCCGTCCAGCCAGCGCGCGGCGAAACCGCCGCCCACCGCGAAGATCGACAGCAGGATGCCGTAGGCCAGCATCTCCAGCGGCCCCCATTTCATCACGCCGATCGCATAGACCCCGGCGTAGATCAGGACCGCGTTCATCCCGTCCACGAAGAACATCCGCGAGACGAGATAGGTCACCGCGTCCTTGTAGTGACGCACGGTCTTCAGCATCCGCCAGAGCTCGCCCGCGCCCTCGCGCCAGGCGGTCAGCATCGGGGTGCCGGTCTTCGGCGCGTCGGGCGTGAACAGGAAGAGCGGGATCGACCCCACCGCCAGCAGGCCCGCGGCCATCAGGGTCACCACCCGCTCCGGTTCGTGGGTCGCGGGGTTCAGCCCAAACAGCGGCGCGCTGGGCGCCCAGCTCCAGGACACCTTGCCGGGCAGGGCGAAGGCCCAGGCGGTGAAGGCCAGCGCGATCATCGAGAAGGCGTTGCCCAGCGACAGCGCCAGGCCCGAGGCCTTGTGCGCCGCCTTCAGCCCGGCGGCGCGCACCAGCATCGAGTTGTGCAGCACCTCGCCATAGACGAACAGCAGCCGCGCCCCGATGTAGAGCGCCGCCAGCGCGCCCAGGGTCAACGGCCCGCCCGGATAGCCGAACCACAGGCCCGCGATCATCGGCGTCATCAGGGCGACGATCAGGCCGAGCCAGGGCTTGCGCGGTCCCAGCCGGTCGATTGAGGCGCCCAGGAAGGGCGCGGTCGCGAACACCACCCAGCCGATCAGCTGGTCCCAGCTGGAGATCATCTCCTGGCCGCGCACCGCGTCGCCCACCAGCACCGAGGAGACGTAGGGGATGAAGATGTAGATGGTGATCAGGATGATGAACGGGTCGCGCCCACCCTGGTGGATCGACCAGCTGTAGCCACCCAGGTCCAGTTTCCCGTCCCCGCCCAGCTCGGCGATGATCGGCGGCTCGACGACGGCCGCCGGGCCGTCCGCATCCAGGGGGATGGGCTCGTTCACGTCTTCGTCCTCCCGACGCCGCTTGTTTCGCGGTCTGGAATGACGTTGCCGGTTATTTGCGCCTGAAGCTAGGCGAAGCGGCGCCTAGCCCAGCTTGGCGTCCGCCGCGGCCAACGCCGCCTTGGCGTCGAGCGTCATGCCCTGCGCCGCCAGGGCCTCGCAGAGTGCGGTCAGGCACAGGCGCACGTGCCACGGCGTCGCCGAGGCGCCCATCAGGCCCACGCGCCAGACCTTGCCCT
>JAFEDM010000329.1 GCA_018241625.1 Pseudomonadota bacterium
CTCCGAGGTGGGCATCCCCTTCGACTCCGTGGGCGCGGGCGAGCTGTCGCGGCCGCAGCGGTGGCGGATGTCCGACATCGTCCGCTTCGCCGCGGTCATGGGCCCGCTGTCGTCGGTGTTCGACCTGGCGACCTTCGGCCTGCTGTGGCTGCTGTTCCACGAGTCGCCGGAGGTGTTCCGCACCGGCTGGTTCCTGGAATCGATCGCCACCCAGACCCTGGTGATCTTCCTGATCCGCACCAGCGGCCGGCCGTGGCGCGACCCGCCGCATCCCTGGCTGGTGGCCTCGACCCTGGGCGCGCTGGCGGTGGCGTTGGCGATCCCGTTCTCGCCGCTGGGGCCGCTGTTCGCCTTCGTCCCGCCGCCCGCGCCGACGCTGCTGGCCCTGGCCGGCCTGGTGGCCGTCTACCTGGTCGCCGCCGAGCTCCTGAAGCCCCTGGCGACCCACCGGCCGGCCGGCGCGAAACCTCAGTCGCGCTTGTAGATCGAGGTCTTCGGGGCCGCGGTCACCCGCTGGATCATCGGCTCGAACGCCTCCAGCGGCATGCTCTCATAGGCTGGGTCGAAGCTGTTCTGGTCGTACAGGTGGCAGAACTGGGCGCAGTACTCGAAGTGCGGATGCCCCCGGAACTGCTCGCGCATGTCGCGGTCCAGGCCGATGTGGTGGAAGAAGTAGTAGCCCTGGAAGACCCCGTGCTTCTCGAGCATCCAGTGGTTGGCCTCGGAGATGTAGGGCTTCAGGATCGCCGCCCCGAGCTCGGCGTGCGACGCCGGCAGCAGGATATCGCCGATGTCGTGCAGCAGGGCGCAGACCACATATTCCTCGTCGCGCCCGTCCTTGAAGGCCCGGGTCGCGGTCTGCAGCGAGTGCTCCAGCCGGTCGACCGCGAAGCCGCCGTGGTCGTTGTCCAGCAGCTTCAGGTGGGCGATCAGCCGGCCTGGCAATTCGCCCCGATGCGGCGCGGCGGCGCGGGCGATGGCCGCCCAGTCCTCGGCCGTCCCCTCGGTCATGGCGTGGAACCTGGCGCGGTCCTGCAGCATCTCGCCGTCGGCCATCGGAGCCTCCTGAAGTCTTTGGATTAGGGTGCGGCCCTGGGCGGGCGAGGTCAACTCGGCGTCTTACGCCGGCTCGGCCTCGCGCTCCTCGACGAAGCCCTTCCAGGTGGCCATGTACTTCACGAAGCTCGGGCCCAGGCCCTCGGCCAACAGGTGCGCCTCGCTGACCGGGGTCTTGATCGGGGTGAAGTTCGGGTCGGCGGCCAGCTTCGACGGCCAGTCGTGGTGCAGGATGGCCGCGCGGCCCAGCAGCACGAAGTCCATGCCGCGCTCCAGGCAGGCCAGGGCGTCGGCCGGGGTCATCACCTTGCCGGCGCAGCCCACCCGGACGTTCCCGCGCGGCAGCTCGGCGAAATAGCTCATCAGGCTCCGGCCCTGGAATTCCTCCTCCACCGGCTCCTTGGCGTAGTCCCAGAGCGACAGGTCCAGGTAGTCGATCTTGCCGTCGGCCAGGACGCCGCGGGCGAACTCGACGATCTCCGCCAGCTTCAGCCCGAACCGCTCGGGCGAGATGCGCAGGCCCAGGCTGAAATCCGGGCCGGTCTGGGCGCGGATCCCGTCGATGATCTCGTGGATGATCCGCGCGCGGTTCTCCAGGCTGCCGCCGTAGCGGTCGGTGCGCTTGTTGATCTCCGGGCTCAGGAACTGGGCCAGCACATAACCGTGGGCGCCGTGGATCTCGACGCCCTGGAAGCCGGCCTTTTCGCTGCGCACCGCCGCGGCGATGAAATCGTCGCGCAACTGCTCGACCTCGCTCAGCGTCAACGCCCGCGCGCCGGTCTCCTCATTGTCCGAAGGGCAGTGCGGCGCCTCGCCGATCAGGTCCTTCGGCGACCGCATGCCGGCATGGTGCAACTGCACCACCGCGATGCTGCCGTACTCCCTGATCTTCGCCGCCAGCCGGGTCAGCCCCTCCAGGTGCTGGTCGCCGAACACCCCCAGCTGGCCGGGAAAGCCCTGGCCCACCCGCTGTACATGCGCCGCGCAGGTCATGGTCAGCGCGAAGCCGCCCTTGGCCCGCCAGGTCAGCCACTTGAACTCGTCGTCCGACAGCGTCCCGTCCGGATGGCTCTGCAGGTTGGTCAGCGGCGCCAGCGCCAGGCGGTTCTTCAGCGCCGGGCCGTGAGCCATGCTGAGCGGGGCGAACAGGTCGGAAGCTTGGGACAAGGGCGCGGTCCTTCAAACGAGCGTTTGATCGGACTTTAGCGGACGCCCGCGCCGGACGGCAATCCAGGGTTCCTGAGCCTGCGGCCAAGAACTCTGCGGCGCCTCGCCGCTTGCGCCCACTTGTCTTGAGCCTGCCGGCCAGACCGGCTAAGGAAGCCGACCTCTTCGGGTGCGGCCGTAGTTCAGAGGTAGAACGTCAGCTTCCCAAGCTGAATGTCGGGGGTTCGATTCCCCCCGGCCGCTCCAAGCCCCTCCGTATCAACCCTTAGCTGCGGACCCGTAAGCAGCCGCCCCGAATTTCCGGGCGCGGGGTGCTGGCCTAGCTTCTCGGTCAACAGCTCTGGGAGGTTCTCCATGTCCGTCGCCTACACGCCGCAAGCCACGCTCGCCCTGGTGTCGCGCTGCGATCTCCGTCCGGGCGCGCAGCCCAGCTATCTGACCTTGTCGGACAGCGGCGCCGCCGACTGGACCTGCGATCCGCTGGCCGCCACCGCCTTCGCCTCGATGCGGGAAGCCACCCGTGCGGCCATGCGCCTGCCCGCGGCGCTGAAAGCCTATGGCCTGCCGCATCGCAGCGAGGTTTTGCACTAGGTCAGGGGAACCTTCCTGCCCCGAAACCACTAAGGTTGCGGGGTGGCGTACGGAGTTTCCAATGACAACCGATGATGCGGTCGCGGAGCCCGGCGCCGCGCGCCCGCCTGAGGGGATCGCCGCCAAGCTCGGCCAGTTGCTGGATGTGACGGGCGAGCCCATCGCCCAGGACGAGCGCATCCACTTCGTGCGGTGCCCCGATTGCGGCCAGGGCATCGACCGCCGCGACATCCGCCAGTTCATGCACCACGCCCGGCCGGACCATGAGCCGCTGCGCACCTTCAGCAAGGGCGAGCCCCCGGAGCGCGGCCAGCGCAAGCGCGGCTGAGACGTCCGCCGGCTAGACCCCGAAGCGGGCGCGCCAGCCGGCCACTTTTTCCAGGCTGACCGCGATGCCGCCGCAAGCGATCACGGCGACGCGGCCGTAGGGCTTGAGCGCCGGATGGTCGTCATAGGCCAGGCTGAGCGCCGCGCCACAGGCGGGTTCCACCAGGGTCTGGTGGTCGTCGGCGAACTTGGCGACCCCGCGCACAGCGTCGGCGTCGGAGACGACCACCGGGGTGATCGGCCGCCGCTTCGCCCAGTCCAGCGCCTGGGCCGTCACCCGCTTGGCGCCGAGGGTCGTGGCGATGGTGTCGATCCGCTCCAGGGTGATCAGCTCGCCCGCGGCCACCGACCCCGCGAACGAGGCTGCGCCCTCGGTCTCCACCGCCACGATGGCGGTGTCCTTCAAACCCCGCCGCTCGAGCCCCTCGGCCACGCCGCACAGCAGGCCGCCGCCGCCCACGGCCACGACGACCGCGTCCGGCGCGGGGCCCTGATCCAGCATCTCGTCCACCAGGCTGGCGTGGCCGTCCCACAGCAGCGGATGGTCGAACGGCGGCACATAGGCGGCCTGGCCGCGCGCCACGATCTCGCGGGCGAAGGCGTCGGCCTCGTCCCAGGCCTCGCCCTTCACCACCACCTCGGCGCCGAGACCGGCGATCTTGTCGCGCATCTCCTGGGCGGTGGAGGCGGGCGTCACCACCGTCACCGGCAGGCCCAGGGCCCGGCCCGCATAGGCCGCCGCATAGCCGGCGTTGCCGCCGGACGACGAGACGAAGCCCGTCGCCCCTTCGCCCGCAAGGGTCTGGCACAGGTGGCCGACGCCGCGGATCTTGAAGGAGCCGGTGGGCTGGTAGGCGTCCATCTTGACCCAGGTCTCGCGGCCCGTGTCCGGCAGGCCCCGGTGCGGCCAGTAGGGGGTGACCAGATGCAGAGGCGGCAAGCGGGCGGTCCTTCGATGCGTGTGGCGGGTTGGCGATGCGGCGTCGGGGGTATCAGATATGGCCCCGATGGTCCGCCCGATAGCCCTTCCGCCCAACCTGGTCGCCGTGTTCGCCGCGGCCGTCCCGGCCAGGGCGGGCGATGGCCGCTGAGGTCA
>JAFEDM010000032.1 GCA_018241625.1 Pseudomonadota bacterium
AGGGCCGCGGAGTTCAGCCGCAACTTGGCCGGGACCTCCGGCGGCTGGGCGGCGCGGTCGAGGCCCACGGCCAGGACGCCGATGGCGACCAGCGCGCCCAGGCCCCAGCCCAGGCTGGCGCGCCATCCGCCGTTACGCGCCGTCCAGGCCAGGACGGCCGCCGCCGCCAGCGCCAGCACGGCGCCGTTCTGGCGGGTGATCGCCGCCAGGGCCAGGCAGGCCACCGCGCCGGCCACCGGCAGGAAGCGACGGCCCGCGGACCATCCTTGGGCCGCATGCGCCAGCATCACGAAGCCCGCGATGGTCAGGTTCGCGAACAGCACGTCGCGCCAGACGATGCCCTGGTAGACCAGGAACTGCGGCGTCAGGATCAGGGCGATCCCCAGCACCGGCGCCCACCAGCGAGCCTTGGGCCGCAGCCGCGAGAGCGACATCAGGCTGAGGAACAGGATCGCCGCCGAGGCCACGACATAGAGGCCGGTACCGGCCACCAGGTGGTCGAAGGGCTTCAGCACCCAGGACGAGGCCGCCGGCGCCCATGTCTGGCGGACGCCCGTTCGAGCCTCCGTCAGCGCCACCACCGAGTCGGTCGTAAGCTGGCCCGGCACATTCGCCGCGAGGCTGAGCAGCAAGCCGGCGAACATCACCGCGCGGAAGACGATCCCCGCCTTGCCCTGCCCCGCTGGCTGGATCGTCTCGCTCAACCGCCGAACCTCTTGGCCTTTGATCGGCCTTGAGTAAAAGCCCGCCCGCGGGATGGGAAGCGGAAAGCCTTAGGGCGCGGCGCCGTGGCTTGCTAAGTCTGGGGTTTGGAGCGGACGGAGGGATTCTGGGTGCGGGGATTCTGCGGATGAGCGGCGCGCGCGACCTTGCGGCCTTGCTCGCCCGGTTCCCGAAGACCCGGCCGACGCTGCCGCCCAAGCTGGCGGCGATCTACACCCGACAATACCTGGAGAACCGCAGCGGCGAGACGCCCGCGGCCTCGCTGTCGCAGCGCCTGGAACGCTGGCTGCACCACCAAGTGGCCGCCGATGTGAAGGGGGTGGCCACACCGCCGCCGACCCTCGAGCTGGGCGCCGGCACCCTGAACCAGCTGGCCTATGAGCCAGGCGGCGGCCTCTACGACATCGTCGAGCCGTTCCACGACCTGTTCGAGGGCTCGCCCATGATCGGCGCGGTGCGCGACGCCTTCCCCGACATCCGCCAGATCCCGGCCGGCCGCCGCTATGCGCGGGTGACCAGCGTCGCCTCGCTGGAGCACATCTGCGACCTGCCCTTCGTCCTGGCCCGCGCCGCGCGGCTGTTGGCCCCGGATGGGACCCTGCGCGCCGCCATCCCCAGCGAGGGCGGCCTGCTGTGGCGCCTGGGCTGGAGCCTGACGACAGGCCTGGAGTTCCGGATGCGCCACGGCCTCGACTACGGCCTGCTCATGGCCCACGAGCACGTCAACGACGCCCAGGAGGTCGAGACCCTGGTCCGCGCCCTGTTCGAGGAGGTCGAGGTGAAAAGCTTCGGCCTCGGCCGGCAGCTGTCGCTCTATCGCTTCCTCGCGGCGCGTCGGCCGCGCCTGGACGTCGCCGCCGACTGGGAAACGCGCTTCGCCTAGGCTTCGCGCCGCCCTGAGCCTTTATTCCACGGCATGGGCGGATCGACCGCCGCGTAGATCAAGCCCGCAATCGCCGCCAGGTCGGTGAAGTAGAGGTAGCGGTAATCGCAGGCGATCGAGATGATGAAGAAGCTCGCCGCGAAGGCCGCGCCGGCGAGCTGCAGGGCCGCCAGCGGAATGTCGCCGGGCCCGCGCCGCCAGAGCAGCAAGCCTGCCAACACCAGGCTGACCGCCGCATAGAACACGTGCGAATAGACCGGCGTGTCGAGGAACCAGCTCGAATAGTTGGCCAGCATCACATCGGACTGCACGTAGCGATGCTGCAGCCCCAGCGGCGCCATCTTCTCGGCCGGCGCGTCGACGCCGACATAGATCGGCAGGCACCAGTCGATCACCGGCGGGGCGAAGACCCAGCGGAAGTCCTCCCAGCGGATTCGCAGGTAGAGCATGGGGTGCTTCAGGATCAGCTCAAACCACTGCTCGTTGAAGGCCTTGTCCGGGATGCTGTTCATGGCGTCCTGGATCACCAGGTCGCGGTCCAGGAAATCCACCCGGCGGCCCGAGTAGTCGAGCTTCGCCCGCTGATGCAGCACCTTGTTGGCGTCGTAGTTGGCCACATCGAGGACGTCGGTGCGGTAGGTGGGATCGAGGGCGACGGCGCCCAGGATGTCGTAGGTCTGGACGATGCGGATGCCCGTGCCGAGCGCGGTGTCCTTCGGCGCCTTCGGCGGCTCCGACAGCACGGTCTCAGCCTGGCCCACGAGGATCACGGCGACCAGGGCGCCGACGGCCCAGACGGCGCCGCGCCGGACGCTGCCGCGCGACCCGATCACGCCCAGGGCCAGGGCGGCGAAGGCGCCGGCGATCAGGCCGTTCTGGCGCACCTGGTCGCCCGCCGCCATCAGCACCAGGGCCGCGATCAGCAGGGCCCAGCGCCGCCACGGCCGATCCCAGACGCGGGCGGCGTGGGCGATCATCACGAAGCCCGCCACGGCGCAGTTGGCGAACATAACGTCCTTCCAGACGATGCCCTGGAAGACCAGCAGCTGGGGCGTCAGCGCCGCCAGCGTCGCCATCACCGGCGCCAGCCAGCTCATCCGTGGCCGGAGGTCGCCGAGCGCCGCCAGGGTTCCGAAGAACAGCGCCCCGCTCACCGTCACATAGAGCGAGGTCCCGGGGATGAACCGGTCGAAGAAGCCCAGCACCCAGGCATAGAGCGCCGGACCCCAGGTCTCGCGGATGTGGAAGTGGCCCTCATAGAGCTGGGCGACGGAATCGTAGCTGAGGTGGCCGGGCAGATTGGCGCCCAGCATTACCAGCAGGCCCACGGCGAGCACGGCGCGGAAAGCCTGTCGCGCGCTCACCTCGAAGAGCATGGCGCCGCCCGCCTTCGGCTCGAACTTCCGCGCCTGCATTGGCC
>JAFEDM010000330.1 GCA_018241625.1 Pseudomonadota bacterium
CGATCCCGCGCTTCGTCCCGCCGCCGACGATCTCCAGGGTCCGGCCCGCGCCATGGGCGGCGGCGACCAGCTCCGCGACCTCGGCGGCGCTGTTCGGCGTTTCGGTGTGCAGCGCAGCGTCCAGCATCAGAACCGCGGCAGCTCCGGGAACGCCACCTGGCCGCGGTGGACATGGACGCGTCCCAGCTCCGCGCAGCGGTGCAGGGTCGGAAACACCTTGCCGGGATTGAGCAGCAGATCGGGGTCGAAGGCGCACTTCACCCGCTGCTGGCAGGCGAGGTCCGTCTCGGTGAACATCTCGCCCATCAGGTCGCGCTTCTCGACGCCCACGCCGTGCTCGCCGGTCAGCACCCCGCCGACCGCGACGCACAGCTTGAGGATCTCCGCGCCGAAGGCCTCCGCCGCCTCCAGCTCGCCGGGCTTCTCCGCGTCGTACATGATCAGCGGGTGCAGGTTGCCGTCGCCGGCGTGGAACACGTTGGCGACCCGCAGGCCGTAGCGGCCGCTCATCTCCGCCATGGCGGTCAGCACGCGCGGCAGCTCGCGGCGCGGGATGGTGCCGTCCATGCAGTAGTAGTCCGGCGTCAGCCGCCCCACCGCCGGGAAGGCCGCCTTGCGCCCGGCCCAGAAGTTGAGCCGCTCGGCGTCGCTCTCCGAGGTCCGCACCGTCGTCGCGCCGCGCGCCTTGGCCAGCCCAGCCACCTCGCCGCACAGCTCGGCGCACTCCGCCTCCGGCCCGTCCAGCTCGACGATCAGCAGGGCCTGACATTCCACCGGATAGCCCGCATGGACGAAGGCCTCGGCGGCGACGATCGCGGGGGAGTCCATCATCTCGAGCCCCGCCGGGATGATGCCCGCCCCGATGATGTCGCCGACGGTGGCGCCCGCGGCCTCCACCGACGGGAAGCCGAGCAACAACGCCCGCGCCCTCTCCGGCTTCCTCAGTAGACGGACGGTCACCTCGGTGACCACGCCCAGCAGGCCCTCGGACCCGGTCACCACGCCCATCAGGTCATAGCCCGCGGCGTCGAAGCCCTTGCCGCCGAGGCGCACCACCTGGCCGTCCATCAACACCATCTCGCAGCCCAGGACGTTGTGGGTGGTCAGGCCGTACTTCAGGCAGTGCACCCCGCCGGAGTTTTCCGCGACGTTGCCGCCGATGGTGCAGGCGATCTGGCTGGAGGGATCGGGCGCATAGTAGAAGCCGTCCGCCTCCACCGCCGCGCTGATCGCCAGGTTGGTGACGCCCGGCTGCACCACGGCGCAGCGGTTGGCGAGGTCGACCTCCAGCACCCGGTTGAACTTCGCCATGCCCAGGACGACGCCGTCGGTGAGCGGCAGCGCGCCGCCGGACAGCGAGGTCCCCGCGCCGCGCGGCACCACCTTGACGCCTTGGGCCTGGCAGTAGGCCAGCACGGCCGCGACCTGCGCCACCGTTTCCGGCAGCACCACCGCCAGCGGGGTCTGGCGGTAGGCGGACAGGCCGTCCGACTGGAACGGGACCAGGCCCGCCGGATCGCTGACCACGCCCTCGCCGGGGACAAGGCGCTTCAGGGCGCGCACGATCTCGCCCTTGCGGGCGATGGTGGCGGCGTCGGGCGCGGGCATCTTCATGGCCCGCCCCTCCTACACCGATTTCTGGCCCGCACCGATTTCTGGCCTACACCGATTTCGTCCGGGTTTGTCGCGAAGGTGGGCCGCCGACAGAGGGGCGCCGGCGGCCCGCGCCTCCGGGGTTCACCACGCGGCCTGTTCGGCCATGCGGCGGGAGGCGAGCTCGCGGACGGAGGGGTGGCCCAGCCTGGCCACGGCGCCGGAGATGGCGCGCTCGCGGCAGTCGGCGACTTCGGCGCGCTGGGCGGCGGTCTGGGCCTGACCACAGACCGCTTCGGCCGCGGCCGTGATCCGGCCCAGCATGGCCCGCGCGCCGGCTGCGGTGGCGAGGTCGGCGTCGGTATAGGCCAGCCGCGTCTCGGCGACGGCGATGGCGGGGTCGGCGGAATAGCCGGGGCTCACGCGGAGCGGCTCGGCGGACGCCGCGCCGGACGCCAGGGCGGCCAGCAGGACGGCAGGGATCAGCAGTTTGGAACGAAGCATCTTGCACCTCGTGGCTTGGGGAGGACACGCCACGAAATACAAACGTACTCCCGATCAGAATACACGTGTATTATATGTAATGCGCCGGCGCGGCGCGGGCTTATTCGCCCTTGAACGCCGCCGTCCGCTTCTCGTTGAAGCTGGCCACGCCCTCGCGCCGGTCGGCGGTCTTGAAGAGGCGGTTGTAGTGCGAGAGCTCCATCTCCATCGAGGCCGCCAGGTCCATGCCATGGCCCTCGTGCACCACGCGCTTCAGCGCCCGCACCGAGAGCGGCGCATTGGCCGCGACCCGCTTGGCGGTCTCCAGCACGGCGTCCATCAGCTCGGCCGCCGGGACGACGCGGTTGACGATGCCGGCTTCCAGCGCCTCCTGGGCGGTCAGCGGCCGACCGCTGACCAGGATCTCCAGCGCCCGGCGCTCGCCGGCCTGGCGGGTCAGCAGCTGGGTGCCGCCGAGGCCCGGCATGATGCCCAGGGTCACCTCCGGCAGGCCGAAGCGGGCGTTGTCGGCGGCATAGGCGAAGTCGCTGAGCAGCGTCATCTCGCAGCCGCCGCCCATGGCCGCGCCGTTGACCGCGGCGATCACCGGAACGGGCACCGCCAACTGGGCGCGGGCCATGGCCTCGAACACCTTGTGCTGCTCGGCCCAGGCCTCGTCGGTCATGCCGTTGCGTTCCTTTAGGTCCGCGCCGGCCTGGAAATGCTTGCCCTCCCCGGTCAGGATCACGCAGCGCAGGTCGGCCCGCTCCCGCAAGGCTGTCCAGGCCTCCACCAGCTCCAGCCCCATGGTGGTGGAGAGCGCATTGGCCACCTCCGGCCGGTTGAAGGTGACCACGGCCACGCCAGGCGCGGCGTCGTGCAGCTTTAAGGTCTCAGGCATCTTCAAAAGCTCTTGGGCAGGTCCAGCACGTGGGTGGCCACGTGGCTGAGGATCAGGTTCGTGGAGATCGGCGCCACTTGATAGAGGCGGGTTTCGCGGAACTTCCGCTCGATGTCGTACTCCTCGGCGAAGCCGAAGCCGCCGTGGGTTTGGAGGCACATGTCGGCCGCGTACCAGCTGGCCTCCGAGGCGGTCAGCTTGGCCATGTTGGCCTCGGTCCCGCAGGGCTTTCCCGCCTCGAACAGGGCGGCGGCATGGTCGACCATATGGCTGGCGGCGGTCATCTGGACATAGGCGCGGGCGATCGGGAACTGAACGCCCTGGTTCTCGCCGATCGGGCGGCCGAACACCTCGCGGTCCTTGGCGTAGGCGCTGGCGCGGTCGATGAAGAACTTCGCGTCGCCGATGCACTCCGAGGCGATCAGGATCCGCTCGGCGTTCATGCCATCCAGGATGTAGCGGAAGCCCTTGCCTTCCTCGCCGACCAGACTTCCCACCGGGACTCGCAGATCCTCGAAGAACAGCTCCGTCGTGGCGTGGTTCAGCATGGTCCGCACCGGGCGGATCGTCAGGCCTTTGGCCACAGCCTCGCGCAGGTCGACCAGCAGCACCGACATCCCCGCGGAGGTCTTGGCCTCGTCGCGTGGGCTGGTGCGGCAGAGCAGGACCATCAGGTCGGAGTGCTCCGCCCGGCTGATCCACAGCTTGCGGCCGTTCACGACATAGTCGTCGCCGTCCCGCCGCGCGAAGGTGGTGATCCGCGTGGTGTCGGTGCCGGCGTCGGGCTCGGTGACCCCGAAGGCCTGCAGCCGCAGTTCGCCCGAGGCGATCTTCGGCAGGTAGGCGTCCTTTTGCGCCGGGCTGCCGTGCCGCAGCACGGTGCCCATGGTGTACATCTGGGCGTGACAGGCGCCGCCGTTGCAGCCGGACCGATGGATCTCCTCCAGCACCGCCGTCGCCGCGCCCAGCCCGAGCCCTGAGCCGCCATATTCCTCCGGGATCAGCACCGACAGGAACCCGGCCTCGGTCAGGGCCTGGACGAAGGCCGTCGGATAGGCCCGCTCGCGGTC
Organism: Pseudomonadota bacterium; assembly: GCA_018241625.1. GTDB lineage: Bacteria > Pseudomonadota > Alphaproteobacteria > Caulobacterales > Caulobacteraceae > Phenylobacterium. The sequence goes on from JAFEDM010000330.1 coordinate 4,048, forward strand.
CAGCTCGCGCCAGTAGGCGCCGGGAAAGCGCCCGCACAGCTTGCGCACCGCCTCTCGGATTTCGGGGAAGGTCTCAGCCACGGCGCATCTCTGGCGCCTGCTCCACCAAGTGTCATCCCGGAATGACGCGAAGCGGCATATCCGGGACCCATAGACTCCGAGTTTCAGGACGAGCGCTGGCGTCACCGCCGAGGGCCACCGGCATGACGGAGTCTATGGGTCCCGGTCTTCGCCTGCGGCGAAACCGGGATGACACGTAGAGGGAAGGCGATAGGGTCACCGCCATGACCGAGCTCAGCTACGTCCATGGGGCCGATACGCGCCCTCTGCTGGGGATGACCATCGGCGCGGCGTTCGACGCGACCGCCGCCTTGCACCCGCAGCAGACGGCGCTGATCTCGCGCCATCAGAGGATCCGCTGGACCTATGCCGAGATGAAGGCCCGGGTCGATGCGCTCGCCGCCGGCTTCCTGGCGTTGGGGCTGGAGCCCGGCGACCGCATCGGCGTCTGGGCGCCCAACTGCGCCGAATGGGCGCTGACCCAGTTCGCCACCGCCAAGGCCGGCCTGATCCTGGTCAACATCAACCCGGCCTACCGTCTCTCCGAGGCCGAGTACGCGCTGAACAAGGTGGGCTGCAAAGCCATCGTCACCGCGGTCGCGCACAAGACCAGCGAATATCTGCACATGCTGCGCGAGCTGGCGCCGGAGCTGTCCGGCTCACGGCCCGGCGAACTCCAGGCCAAGCGCCTGCCGCACCTGCGCTGGGTGATCACCCTGGGCGACCAGGACCACGCCGGCTGCCTGGCCTTCCACCAGGCCTGCGACGCCGGAGCGCCCGCCGATGCGGCGCGGCTGGAGGAGATCGCCGCCGGCCTGCAGTTCGACGAGCCGATCAACATCCAGTTCACCAGCGGCACCACCGGCTTCCCCAAGGGCGCCACGCTCAGCCACCACAACATCCTGAACAACGGCCACTTCGTCGCCGAGGCGATCAAGCTCACCCCCGGCGACCGGCTCTGCATCCCGGTGCCGCTCTACCACTGCTTCGGCATGGTGATGGGCAACTTGGGCTGCGTCACCCATGGCGCGACCATGGTCTACCCAGCCGAGGGCTTCGACCCGCTGGCGACGCTGGAGGCGGTGCAGGAGGAGGCCTGCGTCGGCCTCTATGGCGTGCCCACCATGTTCATCGCCATGCTGGGCCATGCGGACTTCGATCGCTTCCGCTTCCCGGCGCTGCGCACCGGCATCATGGCCGGCTCGCCCTGCCCGATCGAGGTGATGAAGCAGGTGATCGAGAAGATGGGCATGCACGATGTGACCATCGCCTACGGCATGACCGAGACCTCGCCGGTCAGCTTCCAGTCGGGCGTGGGCGACAGCGTCGAGCGCCGCGTGTCCACCGTCGGCCGCATCCAGCCGCACCTGGAAGTCAAGATCGTCGACGCCGCGGGCCGCATCGTCGCACGCGGCGAGACCGGCGAGCTGTGCACCCGCGGCTATTCGGTGATGCTGGGCTACTGGGACGACGCGGCGAAGACCGCCGAGGCCATCGATGCGGCCGGCTGGATGCACACCGGCGACCTCGCCGTCCTCGACGCCGAGGGCTATGGCAACATCGTCGGCCGCATCAAGGACATGGTCATCCGCGGCGGCGAGAACGTCTATCCGCGGGAGGTCGAGGAGTTCCTCTATCGCCATCCGGCCATCCAGGACGTGCAGGTGATCGGCGTGCCCGACGCCAGGTACGGCGAGGAGCTCTGCGCCTGGATCGTGCTCAAGGCGGGCGAGAGCCTGTCGGGCGACGAGGTACAAGCCTTCTGCAAGGGCCAGATCGCCCACTACAAGATTCCAAGGCACATACGATTCGTGGAAGGTTTCCCCACGACTGTCACCGGCAAGGTGCAAAAGTTCGCCATGCGCGAGGCGATGATTGCAGAGCTGAACCTCGTGGTGGAAAAGACCGCATGAGGAAGCTTCAGAGCAGCGTCGATCCGGCGTCCCCCGCCTTCGCGGCCAACGCCGAGGTCAACCGCAAGCTGGTGGCCGAGCTGCGCGAGCGTGCGGCCGCCGCAGCCCTGGGCGGTTCCGAGGACAGCCGCAAACGTCACGTTTCGCGCGGCAAGCTGCTGCCCCGCG
>JAFEDM010000331.1 GCA_018241625.1 Pseudomonadota bacterium
CCAGCAGCACGCCTTCATCTACTCTGGTGGCGTGATGCGCGACATCGGCACGCTGGGCGGCGACGGCAGCAACGGCCTGGGGGTCAACGCGGCCGGTCAGGTCGTCGGCTATTCCAGCGCCAGCGACGGCGGGCAGTACGCCTTCCTCTACAGCGGCGGGGTGATGCAGAACCTGGGCGCCCTCGGCGGGACGATCAGCCAGGCCAACGGCATCAACGCCACAGGGCAAGTCGTGGGCTCGGCCTGGAGCGCCGGCAACACCACCGAGCACGCCTTCATCTACTCCGGCGGCGTGATGCACGACCTGGGCAGCCTCGGCTCCGGCAATAGCTTCGGGACGGCGATCAACGACCTCGGCCAGGTCGTCGGCAACTATATCAACGGGGTCCAGGAACACGCCTTCTTCTACGACGGCTCCCAGGCGATCGACATCGGCACCCTGGGCGGGACCTTTGCGGTGGCCTACGGCGTCAACAATTCGGGGCAGGTGTTCGGTTATTCGGACATCGCCGGCGCCACCGCCTGGCACGCCTAAATCTGGGACGCCAGCACGGGCATGACCGACCTCGGCACCCTGGGCGGCACGGTCGCCTGGGGCTACGGCGTCAACAACCTGGGCGAGGGTGTCGGGCAGTCGCTCTATTCCGGTGGCGACGGCTACGGCCACGCCTTCATGACAGTCGTCAACGACGCCGTACCCGAGCCGGCGACCTGGGCTCTGATGCTGGCGGGCTTCGGTGGCCTGGGCATGGCGCTACGGCGGCGTCGCGCCCTGGCCTTCGGCCTCGCGGGGTGACGAGCGCGGCCCTCACCGCACCTCTTCGGTCTCCTTCGGCGCGGAGACGCGCTTGGTCTTCGCCTGGGCCTTGGGCTTGGGCAGCAGGCGGAAGCGCGTCTGGCACCAGGCGAAGCCGACGCCCACGTCGAGCAGGGCATCCGACCGCCGGCAGGGGCAGGCGAACTCCATCACCTCGATCACGCGATAGGTCTCGCCCGCCACCAGGGGCACGGGCATGCCCGTGACATGGTTCGGGGCCGCGTTGACGCACAGGACCAGATCGCCGGGGCCGACAGCGTCGCTCATGACGTTCCTCCACGCTCCGTGGCGGAACGCCAGACTAGACCCTGAAGTCCCCCAGATGAACCCTAGGCCTTGCGCGGGTCCGGCGTGCCGGGCGCGGCGTCGGCCAGCATCCGCACCATGTCGCCGCGATAGTCGTCGACGACGCGCATGTCGTTGTTGAACACCATGGTCGCGCGCTTGGCGGGTTCATAGGCCGGCCAATGCGGGATCAGGTTGTTGTTCGGGTCGCCCGTGGTCGCGAAGGCCACCCAGGTCGCCGCGAGCCGGTCACTCATCTGGCGGCCTTGCTTCATGCCGGCGCCGCCGATCGGGTTGCGCGACAGGTGGAAGCTGGCCTCGACGTCGTGGCCGTGCACCGCGCCGAACTTGCCGTCGAAGGCCGGGGTCTCCCAGTCCCAGACGTACATGTAGACGGGCGCGCGGTTCAGCCTGGCCTTGCGCAGCGCCTGGATCTGGGAATTGCCGCGCGTGGCGTCGGTGAAGGCCTCGGCCTGGGTCAGGTACCAGGACTGGCGTGGGTTGGCCTGGCGGTAGGCGGCCAGGATGGCGTCGCCCTTGGCCCCGAACCGCTGGCGGAACAGCTGGGCGCAGCCGGTCTCGTTGAGGTCGAAATTGGTGAGCCGCAGGGCCGCGTCGTGCAGGGTGGTGGAGATGATCACCGGCACGTCGGCCGACTCCTCGGGCGCCGCCGGGTCGAACGGATGGTGCGGCAGGGTCGGGTCGCCGATGGTCGGGCGGAAGTTGCCGCCGGACTTCACCTGGGCCTCGAGCAGTTGTTGCCAGCTCACCTTTCGCAGGGCCGCTGTATCGCCCTTGCCGACGCCCAGCGCCTTCAGCAGCTTCTCGGCCTCCTTGGCGGTGTCCTCCTGCGTGCCCTGGCGCAAGGTCGAGCCGGACTGCACCGCGGCGCGATGGAACAGGCCCTTGGCCGAGGGGACCGCCAAGAGGGTCGAGGTCTTCGAGCCGCCACCGGACTGGCCGAAGATCATCACCCGGTTCGGGTCGCCGCCGAACCGGCCGATGTTCTCCCGAACCCACCGGAGGGAAGCCACCATGTCCATGACGCCGCAGTTGCCGGCGTTGGCGTAGGCGGCCGGCATTCCGGCGCCGGTCAGGTTCAGATAGCCGTTGGCGGCGAGCCGGTGGTTGACGGTCACCACCACCACATCGCCCAGGCGGGCCATCTGGGCGCCGTCGTACATCGGCCCGTTGCCGGAGCCGGTGGCCCAGCCGCCGCCGTGGAAACTGACCAGCACCGGGCGTCGGGCCTCGTCATTCACGCTGGGCGTCCAGACGTTGAGGTTCAGGCAGTCCTCGCCCATGCCGCCGGACCCCACATGACGGTCCCAGGCGATCATCATTGAATAGTCGCTGGCTAGGTCGGCCGGCGTCTGCGGCGAGATCGGGCCGTAGCCGATGCAGTTGCGCACGCCGGCCCAGGGCGTCGGTTTCTTCGGGGCCATCCAGCGGTTCTTGCCGCCGGTCGACGCGCCATAGGGGATGCCCTTGAATTCCTTCACCCGGCCGTTGGCGATGCCCTGCACCTTCCCCGCGGCGGTCTCCACCGTCCAGAAGATGCCGCCGGGCGCGCCGCCGCCGCCCAGGATGCGGGCCGGCGCTGCGGGCGGCGCCTCCTGCGCCTCCGCGGGCCGGACCGCGGCGCCGACGACGCCTGCCGCGGTGGCGGCGAGCGAGGCGACCTGCATCACATCACGGCGGCTGAGATGGGTCTTGGGGTGCTTGGTCATCGCTCGTCCTCCCTCGGTCCTCAGGGCCTAGCCGCGCGCGGTCGGCGGCGGCGGGTTGGCGTCCCACCAGGCGCGGATCTCGGCGCGGGGGTTCACCTCCTGGCGGGTGTCGTTGTCGAACAGCATGACGTTGCGCTGGGCGTCGCTGTACGGCTTCCAGGGCGGAATGTGGCTGTTGTTCGGATCGCCCGTTTTGGCGAAGGCCGCGAAGGACGAGGCCAGGCGGTCGGCCATCTTCTTGCCGGCGGTGGACCCGCCGAAGAAGCCGTCGCGGTAGGAGTGGAAGGTCGCCGAAACGTCGATCCCGTGCACCGCGCCGAACTGGCCATCATAGCCGGGCGTGCGCCAGTTCCACTGGTAGACATAGGCCGGCGCCGCGCCCAGCGCCGCCTTCCGCGCGGCCTGGGTATAGGCGGCGCGCCGCGCGCCGACGTCGGTGAAGGCCTGGGCCTGGATCAGGAACGGCGTGGCGATCGGGTCGTAGCGGCGATAGAGCGCTTGCAGCTCCTTGCCCTTGCCCGGCCAGCGCTTGTCGAACAGCTCGACCAGGCCGGCCTCCGTCAGGTTGAAGTTGGTGAGGCTGAGGGCGGCGTCCTCCAGGCAGGTGGAGACGATCATCGGCACATGGGCCGAGACCGCCGGCGCCACGGGATCGAAGGGATGGTTGGGCAGGGCGTCGACGCCGATCACCGGCGAGAAGTTGCCGCCGGTCGCTGTCTGCGCCTCGAGGATCTGCTGCCACGAGACCTTCTGCAGGTCGCCCATGTTGGCCTTGCCGATGCCGAGCTGCTTCAGCAGCTTCTCGGCCGTCGCCGCGCCGGCCTCCGGCGTCACCAGCCTGAGCGCCGAGCCGGACTGCACCGCGGCGCGGTGGAACAGGCCCTTGGCGGGCGGCATGGCCAGCACCGTCGAGGTCTTCGCGCCACCGCCGGACTGGCCGAAGATCATCACCCGGCCGGGGTCGCCGCCGAACGCCTCGATGTTGTCGCGCACCCACTGCAGCGAGGCGACCATGTCGAGCGCCCCGCAGACGCCGGCGTACTTGAAGGCCTCCGGTGCGCCGGCGCCGACGAGGTCGGCGTAGCCGAAGCTGGCCAGCCGGTGGTTGATGCAGACCACCACCACGTCGCCGTAATAGGCGAGGTTCTTGCCGTCGAAGCCGGGCGCATTGCCCGAGCCGGTGGCGAAGCCGCCGCCGTGGAAGGACACCATCACCGCCTTCTTGGCGGACCGGTCGATCGTGGGCGTCCAGACGTTCAGGGACAGGCAGTCCTCGCCCATGCCGCCGACCTGGCGGTCCCACATGATGAACTGGCCGTACTCGCCGCGGATGTCGGCCTGGGTCTGCGGGCAGACCGAGGTGAAGGCGAAGCATTCGCGCACGCCCTTCCAGGGCAGGGCCTTCTGCGGCGGCATCCAGCGGTTCTTGCCGCTGGTCGGCGCGCCGTAGGGGATGCCCTTGAACTCCCAGACGGGGCCGTTAGCGATGCCCTGCACCTTGCCGGTGGCCGTGTCGGTGACCTGGAAGATCTTCGACGATCCGCCGCCGGCGGCGAGGCCCGCGGGCGCGGCGGCGGGCGGCGAGGGCGCCTGGGCGGCGGCCTTTGACGCGACGGTCGCAGCGGCGAGCGCCGCGCCGGTGATCAGCACGGTCCGACGGTCCGACGCGACGTCGCGGCCGGACTCCTGGGTCTTGGAGTCGTTCGACATGTTGCCTCCCCGCCAGCCCGTCGTTGTTACGGGGTTCCGATCTGGCGGCCCGGCCCCCGATTTATGGGGCCAAGCTTAGGCGCTCAGCCTATTTGCGGTCAATCTTGCCTACAGGTGATTTGCCGCCCGATTGCAGGCTGTCGATGAGCTGGCGCCGCAAGGACTTCAGCAGGCTGAGCACCTTGTCGGCGTCGGGCGAGACGCGGCCGATGAACACCGAGTCCATGGCCAGGCCGTTCAGCGCCACCCGGGTCAGGTGGGCCACCGCCTCGATCTCCTCCAGTCGTTCCGGCACGCCGAGATAGTCGGCCATCCGCATGCGGGCGCGGTGCAGGCTGGCTTCCAGGTCGCCGGCGAACTGCGGATAGCGCTCGGCCAGCTCCGGGTCGCTGCGCGCGGCGATGGTGATCTCCATCAGGGCGATGGCGGCCGGCGTGTGCAGCGAGGCCCAAACGGCGTCCACGCCGTGCAGGAAGCGGTCGGGACCGTCGGGATAGGGGCCCAGGGTCTCGCGCACCTTCGCGCCCCGGGCGGCGGAGGCATATTCCGCCACCGCCAGCATCAGGTCGGTCTTGGTCGGGAACTGGTGCAGCAGCGAGCCGCGCGAAACCTTGGCCAGCTTGGCGACCAGGGGCGTGGAGGTGGCCGCATAGCCGAACTCCGCCAGGCAGCGCACGGCCGCCTCCATGATCTTCGCCCGCGTCGCGGCCCTGCGCTCTGCATTCGGGCCCCGTGGCACCCGAGGCTTCTTCGCCGTTGTCATGAGCTTCAGCATGGCGAGGTAAACGACCGCCGCCAAGAGCCCTTCCCACGCTCGATCATTGATCGTGAGGGGTGAGAAGGGCTCTCAGATGAAAAGCGACGAGCCTCAATGGAAGTCGCGGCTGCGGATCAGGCGCTGGGTGACGCGGGCATGCGGCGGCGGCTGCGACGCGCCGGGACCTTCTTCGTGGTCGCGCATGCGGGCGATCTGGTCGGAGAGATCGGTGAAGCCCTGGGCGACCAGGTGGACGACATTATTGGCCGACTGCACCTGGCCATGGACGATCAGGAAGGCGGCGCCCATCACCGTGTTGCGGTTCGCCTGGAAGACATCCTGCCAGCAAACGATGTTGCCGACGCCGGTCTCGTCCTCAAGCGTGAGGAACACCACGCCCTTGGCGGTGCCCGGGCGCTGGCGCACCAGCACCAGGCCGGCGACCGAAACCTTCGCGCCGTTCGACAGCTTGCCGAGGGCCGCGCAGGTCACCACCCGACGCTTTTCGAGGCTGGGACGATAGAAACTCACCGGGTGCCGGCGCAGCGACAGGCCCGTGGTGCGGTAGTCCTCCGAGACCTCCTTCGGCAGCGTCATGAAGGGCAGCTGGACCTGAGCTTCCTTGACGCTCTGGGTCGCCAGGATCGGGGCAGTTCGCCCGGCGTCGACCTCGTCGGCCAGGCCCTTAGCGGCCCATAGGGCCTCGCGCCGGCCCACGCCGAAGGACCGGAAAGCGTCGGCCTCGGCCAGCAATTCCAGGCTTCGGCGCGACAGGCCGGCGCCCAGGGCATAGTCCTCGAACGACCTCGCGCCCAGGAAGCGCGCGGCCATGATCTTCTGGGCCTCTCGCTGCTTCAGGCCCTTCACTTCCCGCAGACCGAGGCGGACAGCCGCATGCCGCGCCTGGGGATCGGAGGGCGCTTCAAGGGTGCAGTCCCAATCGCTGACCCGGACGTCGGGCGGCCGCACCTCCACGCCGTGCTGCCGGGCGTCGCGGACCAGTTGGGCCGGCTGATAGAACCCCATGGGCTGGCTGTTCAGCAGGGCTGCGCAGAACACTTCCGGATGGTGGTGTTTCACCCAGGCGGAGACATAGACCAGGATCGCGAAACTGATCGCGTGGCTTTCCGGGAAGCCGTAGGAGCCGAAACCTTCGATCTGCTTGAAGCAGCGCTCGGCGAAGTCGCGTTGGTAGCCGCGCCGGACCATGCCTTCGATGAACTTGGTCCTGTATTCGCCGAGCCGCCCGTTGGAGCGGAAGGTGGCCATGGCGCGGCGCAGGCCATCGGCCTCGTCATCGGTGAACTTGGCCGCCTCGATGGCCAGACGCATGGCCTGTTCCTGGAAGAGCGGCACGCCGAAGGTCTTGCCGAGCACCTGGCGCAGCTCGTCCTCGTCACCATGCTCCGGCGAGGGCGCGGGAAACTCCACCGGCTCGCTGCCCTCGCGCCGGCGCAGGTAGGGATGCACCATGTCGCCCTGGATCGGGCCGGGGCGCACGATCGCCACCTCGATCACCAGGTCGTAGAAGGTGTTGGGCCTCAGTCTCGGAAGCATGGACATCTGCGCCCGGCTCTCGACCTGGAAGACGCCCACGGAATCCGCGTTCGACAGCATCTGATAGACGGCCGGATCGCCCTGCGGGATCTCGGCGTGGTCATCGATGCCGAGCCAGTTCAAGCTCTTCCGCAGCGCCGACAGCATGCCCAGCGCCAGGACGTCGACCTTCATCAGGCCCACGGCGTCGATGTCGTCCTTGTCCCACTCGATGAAGGTGCGGTCCTTCATGGCGGCGTTGCCGATCGGCACGGTCTCGTCGAGGTGGCGCTTGGTCAGCACATAGCCGCCCACGTGCTGCGACAGGTGGCGTGGGAAACCCAGGAGCTGGCTGGCGATCTTTGTGGCGCGCAGGATTTCGGGGTTCGTCGGGTCCAGGCCGACCTGGCGGATATGGTCGTCGGCGATGTCGCCGCCCCAACTGCCCCAGACGGTGTTGGCGAGCGCGGCGGTGATGTCCTCGGTGAGGCCCAGGGCCTTGCCGACCTGACGGATCGCCATGCGCGGCCGGTAGTGGATCACCGTGGCGACGATGGCGGCCTTTTGCCGGCCATAGCGGCGGTAGACGTACTGCATCACCTCTTCGCGCCGCTCGTGCTCGAAGTCGACGTCGATATCCGGCGGCTCACCACGCTTCTCGGAGATGAAGCGCGAGAACAGCAGGTCATTCCTGGCTGGGTCGATCGACGTGATGCCGAGGACGTAGCAGACCGCGGAATTCGCGGCGCTCCCCCGGCCCTGGCAAAGGATGTCCTTCGAGCGCGCAAAGCGCACGATC
>JAFEDM010000332.1 GCA_018241625.1 Pseudomonadota bacterium
CGATGCGCTGGGCGGGCGGCCTGCTGGTCACGCCCAGCGGCGTCACGCCGGACCGCCTGACGCCGGAGGGCATCGTCTTCCTCGACGCCGAGGGCCGCGCCTCGGAGGGCGCGCTGAAGCCCTCCAGCGAATGGCGCATGCACGCGGGCATCCTGGCGAGGCGCCCAGACGCCCGCGCCGTGGTCCACTGCCACGCCCGCCACGCCACCATCCTGGCCTGCGCCGGCAAGCCGATCCCCTCGGCCCACTACATGGTCGGCGTCGGCGGCGGGGCCGACGTGCCCATCGCGCCCTACGCGCCCTTCGGCTCCGATGAGCTCGCCCAGTCCGTCGCTGAGACCCTCGGAACCCGCTTCGCCTGCCTGATGGCCAACCACGGCCTGATCGCCGTCTCCACCAGCCTGCCGCGCGCGCTGGCCATCGCCGAGGAAATCGAGGAGCAGGCCGCCGTCTACTGGGGCGCGCTCGCCATCGGCGGCCCGAAACTGCTCACCGAGGACCAGATGGCCGACATCCTCCAGCGCTTCCAGGGCTACGGCCAGGGCCGCTAGGCGACATGCTCCGCAAGATCCCGACGCCCCACGGCGAGGTCTGGCTGCACGCCGCGAGCGATGCGGCCTTCGACGGTGAACGCCCTGTGGTCCTGGTCATCCTGGGCGCCTTTTCCAACGCCGGCGGCCGCTTCCTGGACCTGGAGCGCCTGCTGCCGGTGTCGGTGGTGGTCACCGCAACGCCCGGGGAGTTCAGCCCGCCGGTCGCCGAGACCTCGGTCGCCGGCTTCGCCCGCGCGCTCGATGCGGCCCTGCCGCTGTTCGCCGGCCGGCCGCTGATCCTCTGCGGTGAATCCGTCGGCGGCCTGACGGCCCTGGCCGCCGAGGCCCCCGGCGCCCAGCGCCTGGTCCTCGACCCACCGCTGCGCACCGGCAAGGCCTGGCCGATCCGCAGCTGGCTGCGGGAGCTTCTCTCCGAGAAGCCCGAACGCGCCGACTTCCTCTGGCAGGTCTTTGGGCTCAGTTCGCACGAGGCGGTCGACCGCGACTACACCGACTTGCTGAGCCCGCCGGCCCACCTGATCGTCGGCGAGGCGCCCCTCTATCCCGAACGCGTCTTCACCCGCATCCCCAGTCTCGTGGACGAGCCGGAACGCGAGCTGATGCGTGGCCAGCCGCACCTCACCCTGACCGTCGCCCCAGGGGCCGGCCACTTCATCCCCGGCGACGCGCCGCAGGTCTTCCTGGCGGCGGTGAAGGAGCGGCTCGCGCGCGCCCTGGCGCAATAGCGCGCGTCGACGGCGGCTCAGGCCGCGAGCGCCAGGGCCTCTCCGGCCCGCGACGCCATCCGCTCGGCGATGACCACCTGCGCCGTCGCCGTCGCCACCCCCAGGTAGCCGACGAACAGCGCGTCCGCGACCAGCATCGAGACTGAAACAAGCTCCGGCCGCCCGACCGCGCCCAGGCCCAAGGCATAGTGTATCGCCATCAGCGGCAGGGCTGTGCCAAGCGACAACGCGACGCCCCACCAGATCGAGCCCCGCGCGCGCCGGAAGGAGGATCCGATCGTCGCCCGCGCGTCGCCCAGGGCGGCGCCCAATATCCACGGCGTCAGCGCTATCCCCAGCGGGAAGGTCGCCAGTTGTACGGCCAGCGAGACCAGGCTGACCGTTCGCTGAGCTCCGGCCGGCGCCAGCACGGGCAGCCAGAGGCTGATCGCGCCCAGCGCCACCATGAAGGCCATGACCCAGGCGTAGCCCCGGATCGCCCCAGGCCCCGCCCGCAACGTCAGCCGCGGCGAGCCACTGACCACGAAGCGGAAGACCCAGAAGGCGACGACATAGAGCCACAGGACCTTGAGCGATCCGGAGACCATCCGCCCCATGTCGGTCGCCGCGTGATGCGCCCCGGCGCCGCTGACGTACATGCCGGCCCGCCACTCGATGATGTGCTGCACCCCCTCGACCCCGACGATCGCCAGGCCGAGCAAGGGCAAGGCCGCCAGGAAGCGCCAGGCGTCCCGGTAGGTCCGCACCAACCCCGTCGCGAACGTCATCGCGCCCCTCCGATCCCGAGATCAGCTTGACCATATAGGGCGGCGGTCGAACCCGACCTAGCTGACGTTCCTCACAGAGCCTGTGAGATGGACGAGTGCAGCAATCGACGCTGACAAAATCCTATCGGAACCGCGCGTCGATGGGTGTTACTATACTTCGGGTACCCAATTGGATCGCGGGAGGGACTTTAACCCTCGACCTCTCCCTTAGCAGGGGAGCGCTCTATACATCTGAGCTACTGCGGCGTGTGGAGCCGGCTCGGGGAAGGGTCGGGTCGGCGCACAGTCCGCTATACGGAAAAACAGCCCCAGCCGTCATTCCTGCCGCCAAACCTGGACGCCAAATTCTCCAGGCTCATCTCAAATCCGCTTATGCCTTCGTGCGTCGGGACCATTTCCTTTTTTACTGTCACATCAATGACGTCCTCATACGGCGCGTCCTCCTCAATGACGACCTTCGCGCCCAGCCCCCCCGGCCGCTTCGACAAACGCACGCGCGCCCTCCAACGAACCAAATACAACGGAAAAATCGATCACCCGCGGCTTCGAGAGGTCGTCTCCAGAAGCAATTAGTCTACGCAAAACGTCGCCATTTTCGTCGTTGGGAATTCGGTCGCGCGACATCGGAAGCTCCTAGTCCTTATCAAGATATTCCTTCCCCGGAGACTCTATCTTATTGTAATTTTTGGGAGACTTTGCGCCACCATTGTACATTATTCTCTTAGCCTCATCCTTGAAGGCTTGCCGCTCCGATTCAGAAGGACTCCAGCCCCGAACCGGCAGAGTCGCTCAACACCGTGAAGCGCCCAGTGTCGGGATCGTAGCTCAGTGGAAGGTCGTCTCCTTCGGCCGCTCCGGGCGGAGCCACTGCGCCACTATCAAGGCCGTCAGCCCCGGCCTCGACCGCGTCATCCTCGGTCTCGCCTGCGAGTTGGGCGTTCCGCAGTTGCAGCCACTGTGGATAGGCCAGGCTATCGCCATTCAGCCGGTATGCGATCGACCGATTGCCGCCCGAAACATCGTCATCTGACACGCCGATGGACATGGCGGCCCCCATGCAATCATCCCGCGCCAGGGCCGGCGGCAGGATCAGTGATTTCGTGAAAGGCGGCGATGCCGCCCGTTCCGGGCGCAGCACTCGACGCTGCCTAAACGTTACCAAAAACAGGCGCCGATGTCAAGAACAAAATAGGAACACTAACCCATCGCCAGGATGTCCAGCGCCACCTTCAACACCGCCTCGATGCGCAGGGCTTCGCGGTCACCGCTCCCCGCCTCCCGCGGCGTCAGCTCCTGGCCGCAGACCAGGTCGCAGACCGTCACCAGATCCGATTGGCCGAACAGCCGCCGACGTAGCTCGCCCAGCTCCGCCTCGGCCCGCGCTCGACCGGCCGCAGTCTTCAACAGCAACGCCAGCGACGGCCCCGCCGACAGCCCGCCGCCGGGCTGCACCTCCAGGGTCGAGCCGATGTTCCCCACGACGCCCGCGCGTCGGTAGAGCGCGCCATAGGCCTCGCCCGCCTGCTTCTGCCGCGGCGTGATCCGCCCCTTGGCGGCCAGCCAGTCCAGCCCGGCCTGACGGCGATAAGGCGTCTCGCGGCCGCCCCGCGCCATCGGCGCCTTGGCGAATTCCGCGCCGCGCGCCTCGGCCAGGGAAACGCTCTCCGCCACACCCTCCGCCACGGACCTGGTTTCCGTGCGGGCCTGTTCGCGGGCCTCCAGAATCTTCAGCCGCTCGCGCATGGCGCGGGCCGGGTCGTAGGCGCGTCCCATCGTCGTCTCCGGATTGTCGTTGGAAATCAGTGGCCGCCGCGCGCCACGACCGCGTCCGCCAGGCGATAGACCGCCTCGCCCGCCGCCCGGTCGCCCTCGATCACCACCAGGCCGGCGGCCGTGTGGGCCAACAGTTCGCGCAGGAACCTTGCGCGGTCCTTGGGCGAACGGCGGCTCAGCGCCTGGGCCACCAGGGCCGCGGCGTCCTCTTCCCCGCTCATCGCCGCCGCACCGCAATCGCCGGATAGCCGCCCGCGGCATTCACCGCGGCGACATGGTCGGCGTTCCGGGCGAAGCGCGGCTTCATCGCATCGCCCTCCGCGCCCGGCCGTTGCTGGAACAGCCGCTCCAGCCGCGCCGCGATCGGCCCCGGAAGTTCCAGCTCCACCGCCACCAGCCCCGGCGGGGCGCCGCCATGGCGGCAGGCGGCGTAGCTGGCCAGGGATCGCTGCGGGGGTTTATACGGCTTCATGGCCAAAACTGTATAAAACATGCAGAGCTTGCGCAAGCAGAATCTGTAAGTTATCTACAGATCAATGTTGGCGGAGGCTCCTATGGACGAACGCTTCGCGCGCCTGCGCCAGGCCCGTGTCGCCAAGGGCTTCGACACGGCCGCCGCCGCGGCTGACGCCTTCGGCTGGAACCGCAACACCTACAGCTCCAACGAAAACGGCAACGCGCCCTTCTCCTATCGGCGGGCGAAGGAGTACGCCGCCGCATTCGGCGTGCGGCCGGAATGGCTCTACGACGCCGCCGGCCCGATGCTGCCGGCGGCCGAAGCCGGCTACGTCCCAGTGATCGGCCGCGTCGGCGCAAACCCCGACGGCCTCGTGCTTTTCGCCACGGGGCAGGAGTCCGGCGACCTCGCGCCGATCCCGCCCGGCGGCACCGAACAGGCCCGCGCCCTGCTGGTCGTCGGACACTCCATGCGCGGCCTCGCGGACGACGGCGCCCTGATCTATTTCGAGGACCAGAAGACCGCGCCCAGCGCCGACATGCTGGGCCATGTGGTGGTGGTCGAACTCGACACCGAGGAGGTGCTGGTCAAGCGCCTGCTGCGCGGTTCTCGGGCCGGCCTCTACGACCTTGAGAGCATCGCCGGCCCCACGCGCCAGGACGCGCGCCTGCGCTGGGCAGCTCACATCACCGCCATCATCCCGCCCTTCCAGGCCCGCAGGGTCATCCGCGGCGCGGCCTGAATGTAACTTTTATACCAGCCAGGCGATGTGTAACGAATACAGCTTCAAGCAACCGCTCGATACCCTGTCGGAGGTCCTCTCCGGCCTCTCGATCGACCTCCATTGGGAAGGCGGCGCGCCCAATCTGGAACCGCGCGACAGCATCCGCCCGACCGACCCGGCGCCCATTCTGGTGGGCGATCCGAACGGTGGCGCGGCGTTGAAGCAACTGCGTTGGGGGTTCGCCAACCCGGGCCGCGGCGGACCGGTCATCAACTTCAAGTCCGACGGCCGCCGCTTCCCGATCGGGAGATGCCTGATCCCCACGGACGGATTCTATGAGTTCACCGGTGAGAAGGCCCCGAAATCAAAATGGCTGTTCACCGCCGCCAGCGGCTCGCCCTTCTTCTGCATCGCCGGCCTGGTGCGCGAAGACCGCTTCACCATGCTGACCATGCCGCCGGGCCCGGACATCGCGCCCTATCACGACCGCCAGGTGGTGATCCTGCCGCGCAAGCTCTGGAGCGCCTGGCTGGGGCCGGCCGCGGACATCGCGATTCCGCCGCCGGCGCCGGCCGGCAGCCTGAAGGTCACTCAGGTTCGCTAGGCAGCTTGCCGGACGCCGAAGCGCCCTACGGTAGGTCTTCGGCGAGGATCGCCATTTCGAACATGAAAGAGCCATCGCCGTCCTCGTCCTCGAAGACCACGCCCACGAACTCCTCGCCGATATAGACCTCGGCGGAATCCTTCTGCTTCGGCCGCGGGGTCAGGGTGATGCGCGCATTGGCGAAGGTTCCCCGCAGGTGGCCCTCGATCTTGCGGATCATCTTCTCGTCCAGCACGCCATCGCTCCTTGAATCCGTGTCGCGGCGCGAACCTAGCCGCTCGCGGCGGTTCCGGAAACCGGGAAAGCCTTAGATGACGTAGTTGTAGACGCTGTCGGCGAGCGTGTGGTCCATGCTGCGCGCCGGCGCCTCCTCGCAGGTCGGGCAGTTGACCAGCCGCGCCGGCACGCCGGCCGCCGTGCAACCCGCCGGCACCGGCTTCAGCACCACCGAGCCCGAGGCGATCTTGGCGTAGTCGCCGATCTCGATGTTGCCCAGCACCTTGGCGCCCGCGCCCAGCAGGACGCCCTTGCCGATCTTCGGGTGGCGATCGCCGCGCTCGGCGCCCGTGCCGCCCAGGGTCACGCCCTGCAGCATGGAGACGTCGTCACCGATCACCGCGGTCTCGCCGACCACGATACCGGTGCCGTGGTCCACGAACACGCCGCGGCCGATCTTGGTCGCCGGGTGAATATCCACCTGGAAGAGTTCGCTCATCCGGCTCTGCAGATAGAGCGCCAGGGTTTCGCGGCCCTGGCCCCACAGCCAGTGCGCCACACGCTGGGTCTGCAGGGCGGCGAAGCCCTTGAAGAACAGGAACGGCTGCACATAGCCCTTGCAGGCCGGGTCGCGCTCGAAGACGGCCCGCAGGTCAGCCTCGGCGATTTCGGTCAGCGTGGGATCGGCGGCGTAGGCCTCTTCCGCGATCTCGCGGATGCTCATGGCCCGCAGTTCCTGGTCGCCCAGCTTGCGGGCGAGCTGATAGCTCAGCGCGCCGCCCAGCGTCTTGTGGTTCAAGATCACGGCGGCCAACAGGCTGGCCAGCGCGGCCTCCTGCTGGGCGGCCGCCTCGGCCTCGTTGCGCAGCGACGCCCATACCGGCGGCGCATTGGCCGGATCGACGACCTCCAGGCGTTGCTGGCTCATCTGGTCCTCCCGCCCCATTCGGCGTCCCCTCTATCCTAGCATGGCGCGGCTGAGTGCGCCCGGCAAAGACCCTTTCACCGCCATATGGTGGCCCCGGAGCAGCATCGCCACCGTCAGCATGTCAGGAAGATGCCCGGCCACCGCCGCCTCCAGCGCCTCGTGGAACGGCACGCGGACGAGCGCGATCGCCTCGGTCTCGTCGGCGCTGTGCGGGCTGGCCTCGGCCGGGGACAGGCCGGTGGCCAGATAGCCGACCATCCGCTCGTCGGTGACCGAATTGGACAGATGCGCGCTCATGATCTCGCGCCAGTCGGCGGCGACCAGGCCGGTCTCCTCGAGCAGTTCGCGTTTGGCGCCCTCCAGCGGATCCTCGTCCAGCGGCGCGCCGCCCTCCGGCAGCTCCCAGCTGTAGGCCATGAACGGGAACCGGTGCTGGCCCACCAGGGTCACCGTGCCGTCGTCATGGATCGGCAGCACCGCCACCGCCACGTTCTTGAATTTCACCATGCCGTAGGGCGACGGCCGGCCGGTGGGCGCGATCGCCGTCTGGTCGGTCACGGTGATCCAGTTGGTCTCGAAAACCGTCCGCGCCTCGCCCGGCGTCCAGACGGCGCCGTGGTCCACGAGCCAGGCGGGTTTATCGGTCACGGCGGAGGCCCTGCTTGCGATGGATGCGCGCGCACCCATAAAGAAGCCACCCTATCGCGATCCTTAAGCCAGGAAGAGCGCCCGTGACCTTCGAATTGCCACCCGCTCCGGCGTTCGGCGCGACGCTCGACCTGACGCCCGCGCCGCAGGTGCTGGAATTCCTGGCCCGTCGCCGATCGGCTTCCGCACTCACCCTGGCCGAACCCGCGCCGGAC
>JAFEDM010000333.1 GCA_018241625.1 Pseudomonadota bacterium
GTGGCGCCGCTGCCGATGGTCGATTTCCCGTTCATCGGGGTGCAGGCGCGGCTGCCCGGCGCCAGCCCGCAGACCATGGCCGCCGACGTCGCCACGCCGCTCGAGCGGCGGCTGGGCGTGATCGCCGGGGTCAACGAGATCACCTCGAACAGCTCGACCGGCTCGACCAACGTCAACCTGCAGTTCGACGTCTCCAAGAACATCGACGCGGCGGCGCGCGAGGTGCAGGCGGCGATCAACGCCGCGCGCCCGGACCTGCCGACCACGCTTCGCCAGAACCCCACCTACCGCAAGGCCAACCCCGCCGCGCAGCCGGTGATCATCCTGGCCCTGCAGTCCGACACGCGCACGCCGGGCCAGATCTACGACGCGGTGAACAACATCGTCTCCCAGCGCCTCAGCCAGGTGCAGGGCGTGGGCGACGTGAACATCGGCGGTTCGTCCCAGCCTGCGGTGCGGGTGGAGGTTTCGCCCTTCGCGCTCAACAAGTTCGGCATCAGCCTCGAGGACGTGCGCACGGCCGTCCAGTCGGCCAACGCCAACCGGCCCAAGGGCACGGTGACCGACGAGGGCGGCCAGCGCTTCCAGATCTACACCTCGACCGGCGGCACCAAGGCGGCGGACTACGCGCCGCTGATCATCGCCTACCGCAACGGCGGCGCGGCGGTGCGCCTGCGCGACGTCGCCGAGGTGACCGACAGCGTCGCCGACCTGCACACCATGGGCCTGTTCAACGGCCAGCCGGCGATCAGCGTGCTGGTCACCCAGCAGCCGAACGCCAACATCATCGCGACCGTGGATGCCGTGAAGCGGGCCCTGCCGCTGCTGGCAGCTCAGATCCCGCCCGACATCCGGATCACCGTGGCGTCCGACGCCACCACCTCGATCCGCGCCTCGCTGCGCGAGATCCAGGTCACGCTCGGCATCGCCATCGTCCTGGTGGTGCTGGTGGTCGCCATGTTCCTGCGGCGGGTGAAGGCGACCCTGATCCCGGCGGTGGCGACCGTAGTCTCCCTGATGGGGACCTTCGGGATCATGTACCTGATGGGGTTCTCGCTGAACAACCTCAGCCTGATGGCGCTCACCGTGGCTTCCGGCTTCGTGGTCGACGACGCCATCGTCGTGCTGGAGAATACCAATCGCCTGCTGGAACGCGGCATGGGCCGGATGGAAGCCGCGCTCGCCGGCGCCCGGCAGGTGGGCTTCACCGTGGTCTCCATGAGCCTCTCGCTGGTGGCGGTGTTCATCCCGCTGCTGTTCATGGGCGGCCAGATCGGCCTCTTGTTCCGCGAGTTCGCGGTCACGCTCTCCGGCGCGGTGATCGTCTCTCTTGTGGTCTCGCTGACCACCACGCCCATGATGTGCGCCTATCTGCTTCGCGCGAAGGACGAGGAGAAGCCGGAGGGTCCGGTCGGCCGCGCCTTCGCCAAGGGCTTCGAGTGGCTGCACCGGTCGTACGAGCACAGCCTGGACTTCGCCCTGTCCGCCAAGCCGCTGATGATGCTGATCCTGGCCGCGATCATCGGGCTGAACATCTTCCTCTACACCGCCATCCCGAAGGGCTTCTTCCCCAACCAGGATTCCGGGCGCCTGCAGGGCGGCCTGCGCGCTGACCAGTCGATCTCCTCGGCGGAGATGGGCCGCAAGCTGAAGCAGATCGTCGCCATCCTGATGAAGGACCCGGCGGTCAAGACCGTCACCGCCTTCACCGGCGGCGGCCGCACCGGCGGCGGCTTCCTGGCGGTGGACCTGAAGCCCAAGAGCGAACGCGCCGACAGCGGCCTGGCGGTGATCGCCCGGCTGCGGCCCGAACTCGCCAAGGTCACGGGCCTGGGCGTCTTCCTGAATCCACAGCAGGACATCCGCTCGGGCGGCCGCCAGTCGAACGCGACCTATCAGTACACGCTCAAGTCGGACAACACCGCCGACCTCAAGACCTGGGCCCAGAAGCTGAACGACGCCATGGCCGAGCACACCGACGTGCTCGTCGACGTCCAGACCGACCAGCAGGACAACGGCGTCGAGGCCTATGTGGACGTCGACCGGGATTCCGCCGCGCGCCTGGGCGTGAACCTGCGCGACGTCGACAACGCCCTCTATGACAGCTTCGGCCAGCGTTCGGCGGCCAACATCTACGAGGACCTCAACCAGTACCAGGTGATCCTCGAGACGGCGCCGGTCTACAGCTACGGCCCGGAGTCGCTGAACAACATCTATGTGCCAGCCTCGACCAATGTGAATGCGCCGACGCCCAACACCAACGTCGCCGCCGAAGCCCAGGCCAAGGCCGCCGCCGGACGCCAGTCGGCCGCCCAGGTCGCCGCCGCCAACGCAGCGGCCACCCAGCAGAGCGCGTCGACCGGCGGCTTCTCCTCAGGAACCGGCGGCGCCTCGGGCGCCAACGGCTCGGCGACCACCCAGGCCGCCAACCCCGGCGCTCGCGACCCCGGCACCGGCAGCGCGCTCAACACCACCGCGCGCCGGATGATCCCGCTGTCGGCGATCGCGCACTTCTACAACCGCGCCACGCCGTCGGGGATCAACCACCAGGACGGCGAGCTGGCGACGACGATCTCCTTCAACCTAGTGGACGGAAAGTCCCTGTCCGACGCCACCGCGGCGATCGCCCAGGCCGAGGCCGACATCGGCATGCCCACCAATGTGCGCGGCGCCTTCGCCGGCACGGCCAAGAGCTTCGCCGACAACCTGAAGCAGGAGCCGGTGCTGATCCTGGCCGCTCTGATCACCATCTACATCGTGCTGGGCATCCTCTACGAAAGCCTGATCCACCCGATCACCGTGATCTCCACACTGCCCTCGGCCGGCGTGGGCGCCTTGCTGGCGCTGATGATCTTCAAGATGGAGTTCTCGGTGATCGCCCTGATCGGCATCTTCCTGCTGATCGGCCTGGTGAAGAAGAACGCCATCCTGATCATCGACTTCGCGCTCGATGCGCAGCGCGACCGCGGCCTCTCCGCCCAGGAGGCGATCCGCGAGGCCTGCCTGCTGCGCTTCCGCCCGATCCTGATGACCACCATGGCCGCGGGCCTGGGCGCGCTGCCGCTGGCGATCGGCTTCGGCGAGGGCTCGGAGCTGCGCCAGCCGCTGGGCGTGGCGATCATCGGCGGCCTGATCGCCAGCCAGTTGCTCACGCTCCTGACCACGCCCGTGGTCTATGTCTATCTCGATCGGTTGCGTCGTCCCCGCAGCGACGAACGCTTCCTCAGCCGCCAGAGCGGCGGCCAACAGGACGGCCCACGGGGCGGTCCCGGCCAGGTCCAGCCCGTATGATGCATTCTTCCTCCCGTCTCCTGACCCTCCTCCTGGCGTCGATCGCCCTGGCCGGCTGCGCCGTGGGGCCGAACTATGTACGTCCGTCCGCGCCGCTGTCGCCGACGTTCAAGGAGGCGGACGGCTGGTCGCCGGCCGCGCCGGCCGACACCCTCGACCGCGGCGACTGGTGGACCCTGTTCGGCGACACGACCCTCAACGGGCTGGAGGCCAGGATCCAGGTCTCGAACCAGAACGTCGTCGCGGCGGAGGCCGCCTATCGCCAGGCGCGCGCCATCGTGGCCGAGGACCGCGCCCAGCTGTTCCCGACCATCGACATCACCGGCAACGGGACCCGGTCCGGGTCCGGCGGCGGGTCGGGCGGCACGGTGGTCACCGGCTCCGGCACGGTG
Organism: Pseudomonadota bacterium; assembly: GCA_018241625.1. Lineage (GTDB taxonomy): Bacteria > Pseudomonadota > Alphaproteobacteria > Caulobacterales > Caulobacteraceae > Phenylobacterium. The sequence goes on from JAFEDM010000333.1 coordinate 3,684, forward strand.
ATCGGCGGCAGCGGCGGCAGGTCCTCCACCCAGTACCGGGTGACGGCCGACGCCAGCTGGGCGCCGGACATCTGGGGCCGGATCCGCCGCACCATCGAAAGCGCCAAGTCCAACGCCCAGGCCAGCGCCGCCGACCTGGAGGCCGCCAAGCTGACCGCCCAGGCCGAGCTCGCCACCGACTACTTCGGCCTGCGCGCCGCCGACGCCGAGATCGCCCTGCAGCAGGCCACGGTCACCGCCTACCAGCGCTCGCTGACCATCGCCCAGAACCGCTACAACGCCGGCGTCACGGTGCGCAGCGACGTCTACCAGGCGCAGACACAGCTCGCGAACGCCCAGGCGGACCTGGCCGGCGCCACCCAGCAGCGGGCCGATTTCGAGCACGCCATCGCCGTCCTGGTCGGCGAGCCGCCGGGGAGCTTCACCCTGGCGGCCGCGCCTTGGATCGGCAATGTGCCCGCGGTCCCGCCGACCCTGCCGTCGGCCATCCTGCAACGGCGGCCCGACGTCGCCGCCGCCGAACGGCGCGTGCAGGCGGCCAACGCCCAGATCGGGGTGGCCACCGCCGCCTTCTTCCCGAACGTGACGCTCAGCGGCTCCTACGGCTACGCCGCGACCGAACTGGGCCACCTGATCTCCAGCTCCAACTCGCTGTGGAGCTATGGCGCCCAGGTCGCCGAGACGGTGTTCAACGGCGGGGCGCGCATCGCCCAGGTCCGCGGGGCCCGCGCCGCGCGCGACCAATCGGTCGCCCAGTACCGCCAGACGGTGCTGCAGGCCCTGCAGAACGTCGAGGACGAGCTGATCGCCACCAAGGTGCTGGCGCAACAGGCCGAGCTGCGCCGCCAGGCCTCGGAGGCCGCCGACGCCTCCGAGAAGATCTTCCAGAACCAGTATGCGTCGGGGACGGTGTCCTACACCGACGTGATCGCGGCCCAGACCGCCGCCTACAACGCACGCCTCGCCGTGGTGCAGTCGGCGGCCCAGCGGCAGACCACCGCCGTGGCCCTGATCCAGGCCCTGGGCGGCGGCTGGAAGGCCGGCGCGGACCCGAAGGTCTCGAAGTAGCGGCTAGAGCTTTTCGCTGATCTTGATCGCGGCGCGGCAGCCCGCCCCGATCACGGCGGACAGCAGGGGATAGGCGGGCGCGTCCTTGGCGCCCTCTTCCACCGCCAGGTCGCGGTGCGCCAGCTCTTCGTCGCGGAACTTCGCGAGCTCGGCGGCGAGCTCCGGGTCGCGTTCCGCCAGTTCGGCGATCTGGCCGGCGTAGTGCTCCTCGATGACGGTCTCGACCGCCTCGGTGCAGGCGTGCGCCGCCTTGTCGCCCATCAGGGCCGTGCCGGCGCCCAGGGCGAAGGCGGCCAGCCGCCAGACCGGCGCCATTGCCGTCGGGCGCACCTGCCGCTCGGTCAGCAGCGTCTCGAAGCGGGCCAGGTGCTCGGCCTCCTGCGCCTCCATGTGAGCGAGCTGACCGGCGATCCGCTCGTGGCCGGCGGCAGAGCCCAGCACCTGACGCTGGCCTCGGTAGATGGCGACGGCGGCCATTTCCCCGGCGTGGTCCACACGCAGTATCTCGGCCAGCCGGGCGGCGACCGCGCCGCGCCCAGGCTTAGGCGGAACCGGCTTGGACTCGAAATCCGCCGCGTCGCTCATGCCTTCTTCCCCTCGCGCACAGCGGCCGCCACGCTCAGGGCCACAAGGATCAGCGAGGCCACCGTGTTCCATCCGGCCATCGAGACGCCCAGGAAGATCCAGGCCGGCCGGTCGCACTTCGGCATCTCGGTCGGGCCGCCGGCGAGCAGGCTCTTGATCGCGGCGATGTCGATCTTCGACGTGCCCGTGCAGCTCGCCGGCCCAGGCCAGAACTTCCATTCGACGCCCGCGTGATAGCCGGCGATCCCGGCGCTCGCCAGGAAGACCAGGGCCAGCAGCCAGCAGGTCGCCGCGCGCCATCGCGGACCGCCCGGCAGGCGCACGACCGCCATGCACGCCGCCGCCACGCCCATCGCCACCCAATAGACCGTGCGCTGCTTCAGGCAGAGCTCGCACGGCGCCATGTGGCCGAAGGTCTCGAAGGCGTGGGCCGCGGCCAGCATCGCCGCCGACGCCAGCAGGGCGAAGAGCCGCCAGCGGTCGAGGAAGGGTCGCAGCAGGTTCTGCATGGGATCGCCTCTATAGACCGGCGGGTCGCAGCCGCCCAAGCTTCAGTGTGCGACCTAGTGCAGGTACTTCAGGGCCATGATGAGGCCGACGACCGCCACGGCCCCGGCGCTTGCGACGAGCGCCAGGCGCTTTTCGACGAAGGCGCGGATCGGCTCGCCATAGATCTTCAGCAGCAGGGCCTCGCCGCCGAAGCGCAGGCCCCGCACCAGGATGGAGACCGCGATGAACAGGCCGAAGTTCAGGTTCATCATGCCGGAGGCGATGGCGGTCAGCTTGTAGGGGATCGGCACGGCGATCAGCAGCGCGCCCCAATGTGAATACCAGGCTTCGAACTTGCCGAAGTCGCCGCCGGTGAGGCTGAGGATCCAGCGGCCGACCGGCTGCAGGAAATGGCCCACCGCATAGCCGCAAGAACCCCCCGCGATGGAACAGATCAGGGTGATCCCGGCGTAGCGCATCGCCCGGTCGCGGCGGCCCAGCACCACGGGCATCAGCAGCACATCCGGCGGGATCGGGAAGAACAGGCCCTCCGCAAACGCCAGCAAGCCCAGCGCCGCCGGCGCCTGCGGCCGCGCGGCCAGCGACATCACCCAGTCATAGGTCTTGCGGAGCATGAAGGTCCCGACAGGCAGCCATTCGCGTTGAGCTATCAGGCCGCCAGAGTCTTGTCTTCAGGTTACGTCTTGCCTTCCGGCTACCGGGAACTAGTTTCATATGATACCAACTCGGCCCTCACGAGGAGACCGGCCATGAACGCCCCGACCAAGACCGCTGAAGCCCCCCGCGACCTGTTCGACAACCCGCTGGGCACCGACGGTTTCGAGTTCGTGGAGTACACCTCGCCGGAGCCGGAGCGGCTGAAGGATCTGTTCGAGAAGATGGGCTTCACGGCCGTCTCGAAGCACCGCTCGAAGAATGTGCTGCGCTTCCGCCAGGGCGACATCAACTTCATCCTCAACATGGAGCCCGCGGGCCAGCCGGCCGACTTCCGCGCCGCCCATGGGCCCTCGGCCAACGCCATGGCCTTCCGGGTCCGCGACGCCGCCAAGGCGTTCAAGCTGGCGGTCGAGCGCGGCGCCACGCCGGTCGCCGGCCCGGTCGGCCCCATGGAACTGAACATCCCGGCCATCGAGGGGATCGGCGGCACCAACCTCTATCTGGTCGACCGCTATGGCGCGCAGGAGATCTACGACGTCGACTTCCTGCCGATCGAAGGCGCGGCGGAACAGGTCGAGAAGAACAGCGTCGGCCTCACCTACCTCGACCACCTGACCCACAACGTCCACCGCGGCCAGATGGCCAAGTGGGCCGAGTTCTACGAGCGCATCTTCAACTTCCGCGAAATCCGCTACTTCGACATCGAGGGCAAGCAAACAGCGCTGGTCTCCAAGGCCATGACCAGCCCGGACGGCAAGATCCGCATCCCGCTCAACGAGAGCCAGGACGAGCACTCGCAGATCGAAGAGTTCCTGAAGGACTACAAGGGCGAAGGCATCCAGCACATCGCGCTGGGCACCGGCGACATCTATGAGTCCGTCGAGACGATGCGCGACCGCGGCGTGAGGTTCCAGGACACCATCGACACCTATTTCGAAGGTATCGAGGCGCGCATCCCGGGTCACGGCGAGGATGTCCAGCGCCTGCAGGCGGACAAGATCCTGATCGACGGCGCGCCGACCGAGGGCCAGGGGCTGCTGCTGCAGATCTTCACCGAGAACATGATCGGCCCGATCTTCTTCGAGCTGATCCAGCGCAAGGGCAACGAGGGCTTCGGCGAGGGCAACTTCAAGGCCCTGTTCGAGTCCATCGAGCTCGACCAGATCCGCCGCGGCGTCCTGCCGGCGACGAAGGACGCGTGACCTCCCGAGAATCCGTCGCCGCCTAGTCCATATCAGCCATGCGGACCCCTCCCCTCGATGACCACAGTGCCGCGGCGCGGACGGCGCGCGTGGGGTTCGAGGGCGAGTGCGATGCGCAAACTGGTGTGGATGTCGGCTGCGGTCCTGGCCTGCGGCGTCTTGGGCGCTTCGCCCGCATTGGCCGATCAGGTGACGGTGCAGTCGACCGGCGATATCTGGCTCTCCGGCCAGCCCGACGGGACGACCGCGACCGGTTTCTTCGGCTCCGACACAGCGCCCGACAATTCCCCCGTGGTGCTGGGCGCCTCCAGCGGGATGACCTTCAGCTTCACCTCGGTGACCGGGCTGACGTCCGTCGACGGCTCCTGCTTCGCCGGCGCCGACGGCCAGATGGCGGGCGGCGGCTTCTGCTACGCGGACGAGTCCGGCTTCGGGGTCGGGCCAGCCAACGGCATCGGGACCTACCAGGGTCCGGCCGACGCCCTGATCGGCGTGTTCCTGGACGCCTCGACGCCTTCGGGGACCGGCGGACCCGCCTCCCTGGACTACACCGACCCGGCCAATGTGGGCCTCGCCAGCTACGCGCCGGGGCTGAACCAGATCTTCTACATCGGCCTGGGCGGGAACAGTTTCGTGGCGCCGAGCGGCGCGACGCGGCTCTTCCTGGCTGTGGCCGATTCCTACGGCAGCAGCACCGGCAACCTGGGAGCCCTGGACGTGAACTTCGACACGGCGGGCGGCGCGCCGGAGCCGGCCGCCTGGGCGCTGGTGATCGCAGGCTTCGGCTTGGTTGGCGCCGCGCTGCGCCAGCGCCGCGAGGCCCCGTCCGCCTGACCGTCGCCGGCGGGCCGCAGCGGCGGCCCGGCCAGGGCGCGGGGCTTTGATCTTGCCCGCGCCCGCGCCTAAGTCTGGGGACATGCAGAACCCAGGCTGGTCCCTCGTCGTCCACGGCGGCTCAGGCGTCATCGACCGCGCCGATCTCACCCCGGAGCAGGATCGCGCCTATCGCGCCGTGCTGGCCCAGGCGGCCGAGACGGGCGCGGCGGTGCTGAAGGCCGGCGGCGCGGCGCTGGATGCGGTGGAGGCCGCGATCCACGTCCTCGAGGACGACCCGCTGTTCAACGCCGGGCGCGGCGCCGTTTTCACCGCCGAGGGCTGCAACGAGCTGGACGCCGCCATCATGGACGGCGCGACCCTGGACGCCGGCGCGGTGGCGGGCGTGACCCGAGTGCGCAATCCGATCTCGGCCGCGCGCCGGGTGATGGAAAATTCTCCGCACGTCCTGCTGATCGGCCGCGGCGCCGACGCCTTCGCCGAGGCCCAGAGGCTGGCCACCGTGGACCCCAGCTACTTCTTCGTGGAAACCCGCTGGAAGGCGCTGGAAAGGCAGCTGGGACGCGAAGGCCGCGCGGTCCCCGGGCGCCCGGCCGGCGCCGACCGCGACGAACGCCACGCCGCCCTGGCTCACGACGAGGGCAAGCGCGGCACCGTGGGCTGCGTGGCCCGCGACGCCCAGGGCCATGTGGCGGCCGGCACCTCCACCGGCGGGATCACCGCCAAATCCTGGGGCCGCGTGGGCGACAGCCCGCTGATCGGCGCCGGCACCTATGCGTCGGACGCGTCGGCCGCAGTCTCCGGAACCGGTGAGGGCGAGTATTTCATCCGCCTGTCTGTGGCCCGCACCATCGCCGCCCTGGTGGAGCTGAAGGGCCTGTCGCTGCAGGCCGCCGTCGACGAGGTGGTGCAGGGCCGGCTCACCGCCCTGGGCGGCCATGGCGGGGTGATCGCCGTCGCGCCCGACGGCCAGATGGCCTGGAGCTTCAACACGTCCGGTATGTACCGCGCCCGGATCTCGGACCGCGGGCCGCTGGAGGTGGCGATCTATAAGGACGAACCGTGATGGCGAACCGTAACTGGATCCCCGTGCGTGGCGCGCAAGGCGACCACTCCCGCCAGGCCCACGCCGACATGCCGCAAGGCACCTACGAGCGGGAAATCTCCAAAGAGGGCTTCTTCGGCCCGGCCGCCTTCATCCATCACCAGCGTCCGCCCACCGGCTGGACGAACTTCGAGGGTCCGCTGCGCCCGCGCGCCTTCGACCTCAACGGCCTGAACGCCGCCGAGCCCAGCCCCTGGGCGGCCGGCGTCGTGCTGCACAACGCCGCCGTCGAGGTGCGCTTCTGGAAGCTCAGCTCAGCCATGCCGGCCCTGGCCCGCAACGCCGACGGCGACCAGCTGCTGTTCGTCCACCAGGGGACCGGTGACCTCTTCTGTGACTACGGCCACCTGCCCTACCGGGCCGGCGACTACCTCTACCTGCCCCGCGGGACCATGTGGCGGCTCTCACCGGCCGAGCCGACCGCGGTGCTGATGATCCAGGCCACCAACACCCACTACACCCTGCCCGACCGTGGCCTCTTGGGCGGCCACGCCTTCTTCGACCCGGCCATGCTGGAAACGCCGGCCATCGACGAGCCCTTCAAGGCCCATCAGGCGCAGGCCGGCGAGTTCAAGGTGGACATCAAGAAGCGCGGCCAGGTCTCGACGGTGACCTATCCCTACAATCCGCTGGACGCCGTCGGCTGGCACGGCGACCTGGCGCCCGTGCGCCTGAACGTCGCCGACCTGCGACCGGTCTCCAGCCACCGCTACCACCTGCCGCCGAGCGTCCACACCACCTTCCTCAGCGACCGCTTCGTGGTCTGCACCTTCGCGCCGCGCCCGTTCGAAACCGACCCCGGCGCGTTGAAAGTGCCGTTCTTCCACAACAACGACGACTTCGACGAGGTGCTGTTCTACCACGCCGGCGACTTTTTCAGCCGCGACCATATCGAGGCCGGCATGATGACTTTTCATCCGAGCGGCTTCACCCATGGGCCGCACCCGAAGGCGCTGAAGAACATGCTCTCCCAGCCGAAGCCTGCGACCGACGAATACGCCGTGATGATCGACACCCGCGACCCGCTGGAGGTGGGCGAGGCCGCGGCCGGCGTCGAGAACCCGGCCTATGTCGACAGCTGGAAGACGCCTTCTTGAGCGACCCGCGCCAGGAGGACCTCGAGGCCGCGGCCCTGGAGGAGCTGGATCAGGCCGCCGGCCTGGGCTGGAAGCAGCTGAGCGGCCTCACCCCCTGGGGCGACACCTTCGAGGGGTTCACGCCAGCCGGCCGCGAGGTCTGCTTCGAGCGCAGCTACCTGTGGGAAAACGCCGCCGGCGGCGATATCCGCATTGAGGTCACGGTCTACGAGCCGCAGGCTTACGAACACGGCGCCCGCGCGGCGCGCACCATCGCCCGCGACACCGGGGCTTAGGAGGAGACACCGATGAAGCTGGCCTCGCTGAAGGGCGGCCGCGACGGGCGGCTGGTGGTGGTCTCCAACGACCTCGCCTGGTTCACCGAGGCGCACCATATCGCGCCGAACCTGCAGACGGCGCTGGACCACTGGGCGGGCGTCGAGCCGGTGCTGCGCGGCCTGGCCGAAAGCCTGGAGCACGGCTCCGTGCCGCGCGAGCGGTTCCACGAACACGCCGCCGCCAGCCCGCTGCCGCGCGCCTATCAGTGGGCGGACGGCTCGGCGTATGTGAACCACGTGGCCCTGGTGCGTCGGGCGCGGGCGGCCGACATGCCGGAGAGCTTCTGGACCGACCCGCTGATGTACCAGGGCGGCTCCGACGGGTTCCTGGGCCCCCGCGATCCGATTCCGCTCGCCGATCCGGCCTGGGGCCTGGACCTGGAGGGCGAGGTGGCGGTGATCACCGGCGACGTGCCGCAGGGCGCGAGCCGGGAGGAGGCGCTGGCGCAGGTGCGCCTCGTCATGCTTTGCAACGACGTCAGCCTGCGGAACCTGATCCCCGCGGAGATCGGCAAGGGCTTCGGCTTCTTCCAGTCCAAACCGGCCTCGGCCTTCTCGCCGGTGGCGGTGACGCCCGACAGCCTGCCGGGCTGGAAGGACGGCAAGCTGCACGGCGCGCTCTCGGTCGAGCTGAACGGCAAGCCGCTGGGCGAGGCCGACGCCGGCGTCGACATGACCTTCGACTTCGGGACCCTGATCGCCCACGCCGCCAAGACCCGCGGCCTGTCGGCGGGTTCCATCGTGGGCTCGGGCACGGTCTCCAACCGCGGTCCCGACGGCGGCCCCGGCAAGCCGATCGCCGAGGGCGGCGTCGGCTATTCCTGCCTGGCCGAGGTGCGCACCGTCGAGACCCTCGCCACCGGCGCGGCCAAGACCCCCTTCCTGGCTGCCGGCGACGTGGTTCGCATCGAGATGCGCGACGCCAAGCGCCATTCGATCTTCGGCGCTATCGAGCAGACCGTGGCCGCGGCGTGAAACCCCAGAGCGGCGAGCGGGCGGCGGACGGCAAGGCGCGCGATGGGGCCCGCGAGGGCGACCTGATCCTCGACGCCTACCTGCCCTATCGGTTGTCTGTGGCCTCCAACGCCGTCTCGGGCCTGATCGCGCGGGCCTATCAGGACCGTTTCGGCCTGAGCGTTCCGCAGTGGCGGCTGATCTGTGTCCTGGCCGAGGACGGCGGCCTGACCCAGAACCAGCTCGTGGCCCGCACGGTGATGGACAAGGTGACGGTGAGCCGCGCGGCCCAGGGCCTGCTGAATCGGCACCTGATCGAGCGCTCCGACCATCACGCCGACGGGCGCAGCCACGTCCTGACGCTGAGCCAGCAGGGGGCGAGCCTCTACGCGGAAATCTCGCCCCTGGCCCTGGCCTATGAGGCGGCGCTGATCAGCGGGCTGTCGCCCGACGAAGTGGCCCTGGTGAAGCGACTGCTCGCGCGCCTGCAACAGGCGGCGGGCCAGCTCGGCGGCGAGGGATCGCCGCCGGCCAGCATACGCTAGGCCTTGGCCCGCCGGACCAGCCGTCCGCCCAGGGCGAACGGCCCGGGGCCCGCTACGGCGAGGGCCGCCAGAGCCGCGAGATAGAGCAGGTCGGTCTCGTAGCCGGGCTGGCCGAAGTGCGCGCCGGCCGCAGTGACCGACTGCAGCTTGATCGAACTGAAGCCGTTCGGCAGGTGGACGGTGACGATGGCCACCAGGAGGACGACCGCCATGGGGATGGCGGCCAGGGGCGCGAAGGCGCCCAGCAGCACCAGCGCGCCGCCGACCAGCTCCACCGCGATGGTCAGCCAGGCCATGATCTGCGGCGCGGGCACGCCGAGCGCGTGGAGGATCTCGGTGAATTGCTCCGGCCCGCGGGCGAGCTTGGCGAACCCGTGCGCCATGAAACCATAGCCGACGATGAGCCGCAGCGGGATCGCCCACCAGGCGGCCGCCGGGGTTCGGGCGAGGCCGGTGTCGGCGAGACGGAGAAACAGACCGATCATGTCCCCTGTTCGCGCCGGTCCCGCCGGACGTTACAGGGCGGCGAACGATCCGCCGGCCGACCCTAGTGGGCCAGCATCTCCTCGCGGACGACGCCCCAGCGATGGGAGCCTTCGCCGAACGGCAGATGGAAGCCGTAGGTCGCGCGGCGCCGCTCGTCGCGCCAGTTCTGTTCGAAGGACAGGATCACGGCCGTCTGCAGATCCTCCGGGATCTGGCGGGTGTCGTGGCCCATGGTCTTCGCAATCTGTTCGATGACGATCGCGCGGTGGGCTTCGCCACCCAGCGAAAGAAGCGTATCGCGGACCCGCTTGGCGAGGGTCTTGTTGCCGCGCACCGGCTTTTTGCCAGGCTCTGCGGTAGTCATGGTCATCGGAACCGCCCCATCCGAGTGCTTAAGGATGAACATCGTGCGTCCAATGCATTTAGCACGGGGTTAAAGGCCAGGTTGAATCGTTTCTGAAAACGCGACCTCAGGTCGCGACTTCACCATGGGCCTCAGCCGAGCCCAAACGCCTTGGCGACCTGGTAGGTGATGAAGGCGGCGAGGTAGGCCAGGGTGGTCATGTAGACCAGCATCACCGCTGGCCAGAGCCAGGAGTTGGTCTCGCGCTTCACCACCCCGATGGTGGAGGCGCACTGCGGCGCGAAGACATACCAGGCCAGGAAGGCCAGGCCCGTGGCGATGGACCAGTGGTGGGCGAGCGTGGTGGCCAGGGCGCCGGGCGCGGCCTCGCCATTGCCCAGGGCGTAGACGGTGCCCAGCGCGGCCACCGCGACTTCCCGCGCCGCGAAGCCCGGGATCAGGGCGACGGTCATCTGCCAATTGAAGCCTATGGGCTGCAGGAGCGGCTGCAGCAGGTGACCGATGCGGCCGGCCAGGCTGTAGTTGATCGCCGGCTCCGTCGCCCCCGCGGGCGCGCCGGGGAAGGACGACAGGAACCAGACCAGGATCATGATCGGGAAGATGATCGTGCCGGCCCGGGTGATGAAGATCTTGCCGCGCAGATAGAGGCTGCGCAGCACGTTCCACGGGTCGGGCGTCTTGTAGGCCGGCAACTCCATCAGGAAGGGCTCGACCGCGCCGCGCCAGAACAGCCGGCGGGTCACGAAGCTCACCGCCAGCGCGCTGACGATCCCCGTCGCATAGAGGCCGAACATGACGAGGCCCGGCAGGCTCAGCACCCCCAGCACCGAGCGGTTGGGGATGAAGGCCGAAATGATCAGGGTGTAGACCGGGATCCGCGCCGAGCAGGTCATCAGCGGCGCCACCAGGATGGTGGTCAGCCGGTCGCGTTTGTTGTCGATCACCCGCGTCGACATGATCCCGGGGATGGCGCAGGCGAAGCTCGACAGCAGCGGAATGAAGGCGCGCCCGTGCAGGCCGGCGCCGCCCATGATCCGGTCCATCAGGAAGGCCGCGCGGGCCATGTAGCCGAAGTCTTCCAGGAGGATGATGAAGAAGAACAGCACCAGGATCTGAGGCAGGAAGACGATCACCGAGCCCACGCCGGAGATCACCCCGTCGGTCAGGAAGCTGGCGATGAGGCCGGGGGGCAGATGCGCCGCCACGAAGGCGCCGAGCGCGGTGAAGCCGTCGCCCATCAGGTCGCCCGCGGCCTTGGACCAGGTGAACACCGCCTGGAACATCACGAACAGTAGGGTGAGCAGGATCGCCAGGCCCGCGACCGGGTGCAGCAGCACCGAGTCCACCTTACCGGTGAAGGTGTCCGGTCGCTCGGGCGGCCGCACGCGCGCCTTCAGGATGCGCTGCGCTTCGCGGTGGGCGTCGCGGATCTCGCCCGCGTCCGGTTCGTGCCAGCGGTTGTCGCCGGCCAGGCTGCCAAGAACGCCATTTGGCGCGATCAGGGCGTCGACCTGGGCCACCAGGTCGTCGATGCCGCGCTTGCGGGTGGCGACCGTGGTGACGATCGGGCAGCCGATGTCGCCCGACAGCCCTTCAAGGTCGATCCGCAGGCCCTGGCGCTGGGCGATGTCGTACATGTTGAGCGCCAGCACCATGGGCCGGCCCACCGCCTTCAGCTCCAGGATCAGCCGCAGCACCAGGCGCAGGTTGGTGGCGTCGGCCACGCAGACCAGCACGTCCGGCGGCGCCTCGCCGGCCAGCCGGCCCAGCACCGCATCGCGGGTCACCGCCTCGTCGGGGCTGCGCGCGCGCAGGGAGTAGGTGCCCGGCAGGTCCAGCACCGACAGCGACCGGCCGCTGGGGGCCGAAACCTGGCCCTCCTTCCGCTCGACGGTGACGCCGGCGTAGTTGGCCACCTTCTGGCGCGCGCCGGTGAGGGCGTTGAACAAGGCCGTCTTGCCGGAGTTGGGATTGCCCACCAGGGCGACCCTCGCCGACGCGAGGGCGGCCGAAGCCAGCGGGGCGCCGGCAAGAGTGGCGGCGGCAGCCTCGCTCATTTCGGGTCCAGCAATACCCAGATATCCTCGGCGTCACGCCGCCGAAGCCCGATGCGCATGTCGTCCAGGCGCACCGCGATAGGGTCGCGCCAGATCGCGCCCTCGTGCAGCACCTCGATGCGCGCGCCTTCCACGAAGCCGAATTCCAGAAGGCGCCGCTCGAGCTCTTCCACGGCCACCCCGTGGCCCGCGGGCGCGGTCTCGGCGCGGACCTCGACGATCACGCCCCTGTCGCCGGGCCGGGCCGCGCTCAGCCGCACGGCGCTCTCGTGCGCCTGGACCGGCAGGACGGGTTCAGCGGGCGCTTTGGCGTGGCGCATCGAAGATCAGCTTCCGGAAACGGGAACTCAGTTGCGATTGATTATCAGTTGTGGTCGCACCTGTCGATGCGCAAGACGCCGCAGCGGTCATGGCCGTTGACCCCCTGGCGCCCATCACTAGAGTGCGCCGGCTCGCGGCCCCGGAAGTTGACGGCGGTCAAGGGGCCCCAGTGGCGAAATGGTAGACGCGGTAGACTCAAAATCTATTGCCGAGAGGCGTGCTGGTTCGAGTCCGGCCTGGGGCACCATTTGATTTTGTTGAATAATTTCAGCTCCGCAAACGTCGTCCATTCCGTGTGTAGGAAGGCGTGTAAGGGCTGAGTGGATATCAACCAGCTGTATTTTCAGGACAATGTCAGACACACCTGACAAATGGTGCGGCTAGACTGCTACAGCGGCCATGCATCGGCGCACGCCGTAGCATGAGTCTTGGATTCTCGCAGAACCCGGCCAGAACTTCTCACATGCGCCAGTATCCCGCCGAACGAGAAAATTAGCCGTGGGACGGTTCGAGAATCGCGCCGGGCAGCCTGTCTGCAGGCCCCCAGAAGCGCGCGCAAGCTCCCGCGTACCGGACAACGTCCTGCGGCTGGATCAGCGGTTGCTCACTTTGCTCGCCGTTCTGAGGAAGTATGTCCACGGAGCGCTCGCTTTGGATTGTAGACCCAACAGGCTGGTGCTTGCCGCTTCAGATCATCCACGGAAGTGCCATCACCACCATTGCCGCGATCATAGTGTCGGGCTCGACTCGTCCCAGATTCAGTGGGTGCCCGCTCGCTCGGCGATCATGTGCAAAAAAGGCCAGCTCAAAACGACCGTCGCCCTCTAGGCCTGCCGCCCAAGGTCGGCCGCGCGTCAAGACCTCGGCCGACCAATCGGGCGTCGCCGGTCCGCGAGCGGAACGTACTCCACCATGGGCCTCTGCGTCTTTCCATAGCCATCTTCCTCGGCCAATTGTTCTATTTTTGTTCTTGACTCTTGCGCACGTTTCAGGCATCATTCGTGTGTCGTGAGGTTGTTCGCCCTAA
>JAFEDM010000334.1 GCA_018241625.1 Pseudomonadota bacterium
GACGCCCATCTGGTGCAGCAGGGTCTTCAGCACGAGCTGGTTCACCGCATTGTCCTCGGCGGCGAGGACCCGGAGCGCGATGGCTTGGTCGTCGTCGGCGAGCACCTCAGCGAACGCCGGGGCCACCTTTTCCTCGCCCTGGTAGGGCAGCGGCACGCGCAGGGTGAAGGTCGATCCCAGGCCAAGCTCGCTGGTCACCCCGATCTCGCCGTTCATCAGCGACGCCAGCTCGCGGCAGATGGCCAGTCCCAGGCCCGTGCCGCCGAACCGGCGGGTCGTCGAGCTATCCAACTGGTCGAACTTGGCGAACAGCTTGCCGACGTTTTCCGGCGCGATCCCGACGCCGGTGTCGCGCACCGACAGCACCAGCAGGCCGCCCTCGCGCGTGGCGGTGACCCGGATCTCGCCCTGCTCCGTGAACTTCAGGGCGTTGGAGATCAGGTTGTACAGGATCTGGCGCAGGCGGGTCGGGTCGCCCAGGTAGCGGCCGCGGGCGCGCTCGATATCGAGGGCGAAGGAGAGGCCCTTCTTGTTGGCCAGCGCCGTGAAGGCTGAATAGGCGCCTCTGGCCAGCTCGCCCAGTTCGAACTCGAGCTGCTCCAGCTCCAGCTTGCCGGCCTCGATCTTCGACAGGTCCAGCACGTCGTTGAGGATCGCCAGCAAGGCCTCGCCGGAGCGGTGGATCACCGACAGGCGGTCGCGTTGGCGCTCGGTTAGCTCGTCGCCCGCCATGGCCTGGGCCATGCCCAGCACGCCGTTCAACGGCGTGCGGATCTCGTGGCTCATGGTGGCCAGGAAGGTGGACTTGGCGGCGTTTGCGGACTGGGCGGCCAGCGCGCCTTCGCGAGCCTGCTGCCGCGCCTGGCGCAGCGACGAGCGCGAACGGTCCAGGAGCCGGCGCGACAGGAAGAAGAAGTTGCCGATGCTCAGCGCCGCGGCGAGGCAGGTGACCACCGCGCCCGGCCGCCAGCCGGCGCGGGAGGCGAGGTCGTAGGCGATGTAGAGATAGGTCGCCATGTAGGGCGCGAGCAGCAGCCGGAACCGCTTCAGGTCCGAATAGTACTGCAGCAGCACATAGGCCGAGCCCACGAAGGCCGCGATGATCGCAAAGGCGTGCGCCAGGTCGTCGCCCATCGCCCAGACGCCGGCCAGGATCGCCGCCTGAAGCACTGTCGAAAGGGTGGTGTTGAGGCTCACCAGCAGACTGAGGCGCGCCTGAGCCTGGGGCTCCGCCTCATGCTCGGCGAGGGTGACTAGGTGCAGGCCGACCAGCAGGCCGAGCCAGATGGTCCCCAGCCAGCCCAGGGTCCACCAGAGGCCCACCGACTGCGCGGCGACCATGGCGACGGCTGTGGAGGCGACGATGCGCGGCCAAAGGTTGCGGGCCGACGCGCCATAGAGGCGCATGCCCTGGGACAGGCGCTGGCGGCCAGGCGACCCTGTGCTGCTGGCCCGTTCGCTCAACAGCCTATCCCCCCAATGTCGTTGGACAGATTGTCGCAGACCCGGGGTTAATCAGCCGTCAAGCGTATTTGGACCCTCAGGATGCGGGCACGCCGACCGAGGCGGCCGTCTGGCGCAGCGCCGCGAGGTCGGCGGACGACCCGGCGAACGTCCTGGCCGCGTCGCGATAGGCCTGGGCCGCGGCGTCCGGCTGGCCCAGCACCATGCGGGCCCGGATGAGCCGCTGCCAGCCCTCCAGATTACGCGGATTGACCTTCAGCTCCGCGGCCTGCTTCTCGACCATGCCGGCGATCATCGCCTGGCGATCGGCAGGGTTCATCTGGCCCGCCGCAGCGACCTGGTCGGCGGTCGGGCCGGGCTGAGCGCCCATCGACGGACCGCCGGCCGCGGTCACCGGGCCTGCCGGCGCCGGCGGCAGGCGACCGGCAAGGTCGATGTGCCGATCGGCGGCGACCTTCTCGACGAAGGCGCGCACCTGTCCGGCCCAGGGCGCGTCCGGCGGCGCGCTCTTCAGGAGCGCGATCCAGTCGTCCATGGCCCCCTTGGCGTCGCCCTTCTGGTCCTTCTCGACCGCGAGGTAGTAGCGGGCGCGCGGGTCGGCGGGATCGAGCGACACCGCCTTGCGGAAGGCTTCCTCCGCCTGCGGGGTGATCTGTCCGCCGGCCGCCAGCACCGTCGCCTCGCCCTCGGCCGAGCGGTATTCGGCGTTGTGCGGGTCGAGATTGGCGGCCTTGCCATAGGCGCTGGCGGCCTCGGCGTTGCGGCCGACCTGCATGTAGGACCAGGCCAGCATCCGCCAGCCCTCCGGATCGTTCGGCTGGGCCTTCATCTTGGCCTCGAGCTGGCCGATCATCTGGGTCACATCGGCGCCGGGATGGCCCGGCGGCAGCGGTCCTTGCCCCTGCGCCACCGGCGAGGACGACGGCGCGGTCGGCTGGCCCAGCTTGAGATAGAGGCCGGTGGCCGCCAGCACGACGACGGCGACCAGCCCCAGCGCCAGGATCAGCAGGGTCCGCTCGCTGAGCGGACGCTGTGCAGGCTCGGCCTGACGGCCTTCGGCCAGGACCCGGCGCTTGACGTCGGCCTTCAACGCGTCGGCTTCGGCGGCTGGCAGGACGCCATTGGCGGCCTGGGCCTCGATCTCGCCCAGCTGGGCCTTCAGCACCTCGGCCGTCGAGCCCCGCGCCGCCCGCGCGGCGTCATGGCGGCGCACCAGCGGAACGGCCAGGCCGACCGCGGCCAGGGCGACCATCAGGGTCAGGATCATCCAGAGCATCAGGGCAGCTTCTCTTGAGTCGCCAGCAGCGTGGCGGCCTGCGCTTCCTCATCGGGGCTGAGCGGCGCCTCGGTCCCCCGCGCGCGGCTGCGGATGTAGAGCACCGCGCCTACGCCGCCGATCAGCAGCACCGCCGCCGGGCCGAGCCAGAGGGCCCAGGTATCCGGCTGGAACGGTGGCCGAAGCAGCACGAAGTCGCCGTATCGCGCGACGAGGTAAGCCTTGGCCTGGTCGTCGGTGTCGCCGGCCGCGATCCGCTCGCGCAGGATCACCCGCAGGTCGTGGGCCAGGGGCGCGTTGGAATCGTCGATCGACTGGTTCTGGCAGACGACGCAGCGCAGCTCGCGGCTGACGGCGCGGGCGCGGGCCTCGAGCCTCGGGTCGGTGAGTTGCTCGTCCGGCGTCACGGCCCATGCCGGCGCCGCCACGGCGAGCACGGTCAGGACGAGCATGGTCAGGGCGGCGAGTGCGATGCGCCTCACGACTCCGCCCTCAACTTCTCCATCAGCGGCGCGAGCGTCTGGTTCCAGACCTCCGGCGTGATCGCCCCGACCTGCCGGTAGCGGACCCGACCCTTGCGATCGACGACGAAGGTCTCCGGCGCCCCGGAAACGCCCATGTCGATGCCGACCCGGCCCGAGGCGTCATTGCCGGTGAGCGAATAGGGATCGCCATTGGCGGTGAGCCAGCGGGCGCCGGCGTCGGCGTCCTCCTTCCAGTCGAGGCCCACGATCTTCACCCCCTGCTCGTGCAGCGCCATCAGCGTCTGATGCTCTTCCTTGCAGACGGTGCACCAGGAGGCGAACACATTGACCATCACCGGCTCGCCCTGGAGCTGGACGGACGTGAAGCCCTGCTCGCCAGGCCGCAGCGGCGCGAGCGCGAAGGTCGGCAGGGGTTTGCCGATCAACATGGACGGCAGGATCGACGGGTCGTGCCGCAGGCCCGCCATGAAGCCCACCAGCACGGCCACGAACACGCCGATCGGCAGGAGGAAGAGCAGCCGCCTCATTCGGCGGGCGCCGGGATCGGGGCGGTCTTGGCCACAGGCACGCGGGCGGGTGCGCCGAGCCGCAGGCGCCGGTCGCTGAGCGAAACCAGACCGCCGCCGGCCATCACGAAACCCCCGACCCAGATCCACATGATGAAGGGCTGGCTCCACAGGCGCACGACAATGCCGCCGTCCGCCTCATCCCCGCCGGAGATGTAGAGGTTGCCCAGCGGGCTCACGTGGATCGCCGCCTCGGTGGTCTGGCTGGTGGCGTAGGCCCGCCGCTCGGCGACAAGGGTGTACGATCCGCCGCCGCCGCTGATCGCGAACCGCGCCTGCCGCGCCTGGTAGTTGGGCCCATCCGCCAGGTCGACCGCCTGCAAGGCGATGGTGCGCCCGGCGAAGGTCGTGCTCTGGCCTGGCTGCATGGTCAGCACCTTGTCGGCCTGCCAGGCCGTGACGCCCGTGATGCCCAGGACCAGCAGGCCCAGGCCCAGGTGGGCGATGGACAACCCCAGGACGCCCGGCGGCGTCGTCAGGATCGAGCGTCCCAGATAGGCGCGCCCGGCCCACCACCGGCGGCCGGGGATCGCCACGGAGCCCGCGATCAGCCAGGCGGCCAACGCCATGCCGCCACAGGCCACCGCCGCCTTCCAGCCGGCGATAACCAGGCTCAGCAACAGGACGGCCAGGGCCACGGCGGCCGGGATGCGCACCCGCCGCAACACCGTGCGCAGGTTGTCCCGCTTCCAGTTCAGCATGGGGCCGAAGACCACCAGGATCAGCAACGGCACGGCGAACG
This sequence comes from Pseudomonadota bacterium, assembly GCA_018241625.1. Taxonomy (GTDB): domain Bacteria; phylum Pseudomonadota; class Alphaproteobacteria; order Caulobacterales; family Caulobacteraceae; genus Phenylobacterium. The sequence continues at coordinate 4,534 of JAFEDM010000334.1, forward strand.
GCGCGAACACCCAGCTGTAGTACGGCGGCCCGACCGAGATCTTGTCCTTGCCGGTGAGCTCGATGAACACCGGCATGAAGGTGCCCAGGAAGACCGTGAAGCACATCACCGACAGGAAGAGGTTGTTCAAGATGATGCCGCCCTCGCGCGACACCGAGGCGAACAGGGCGCCGGTGCGCAGGGTCGGCGCGCGCCAGGCGTAGAGCGCGAGCGCCGCGCCGGTCGCCACCCCGATCAGGCCCAGGATGTAGATGCCCCGCTGCGGGTCGACGGCGAAGGCGTGGACGCTGGTCAGGATGCCCGAGCGCACCAGGAAGGTGCCGACCAAGCTGAGCGAGAAGGTCAGGATCGCCAGCAGGATGGTCCACGACGCGAGCGCGCCGCGCCGTTCCAGCACCAGGGCCGAGTGCAGAAGGGCTGTGCCGAGCAGCCACGGCATGAGCGAGGCGTTCTCCACCGGGTCCCAGAACCACCAGCCGCCCCAACCCAGCTCGCAATAGGCCCAGAGACTGCCGAGCGTGATGCCGGCCGTGAGCGGGATCCAGGCGGCCAGCACCCAGGGCCGCACCCAGCGCGCCCAGGCGGCGTCCACGCGGCCCTCCAGCAAGGCTGCCGCGGCAAAGGCGAAGGCCGCCGAGAAGCCGACATAGCCGATGTAGAGCAGCGGCGGATGGCTCACGAGGCCGGGGTCCTGCAGCAGCGGATTGAGCTCGGTCCCCTCCAGCGGCGCCGGCGACAGGCGCAGGAACGGGTTGGAGGTGAAGATCAGGAAGCCCAGGAAGCCCAGGGCGATCAACGCCTGGACGCCCAGCACCCGCGCCTGCAGTGTCTCGCGCAGCGTGCGGCCGAAGATCGCGATGCCGCTGCTGTAGACGCCCAGCACCAGCACCCACAGCAGCATCGAACCCTCGTGGCTGCCCCAGGTCGCGGCGATCCGATAGGCGAGCGGCTGCTGGGTGTTGGAATGTTCGGCGACCAGGGCCACCGAGAAGTCGCAGAGCGCGTAGCTGATCGCCAGGCACACGAAGGCCAGGGCCACGAAGCCGCCTTGCAGCACCGCCGCCGCGCGCCCGAGCGCCATCAGCACTGGCTCGCCCCGCTGCGCGCCCCACAGGCCCGCCGCGGCCTGAACCGCGGCCAGAAGAAAGGCCAGAATGAGGGCGAACTGCCCGATCTCGGCCGTCATGGAATCGTAGAACCCCCTCGTTCGGCGTCACGGCGCTATCGGAGCGCATTGTCACGGCGCAGGAAATGCTAAAAGTGCCATGCTCCACAGGGGCTTTGAAACCTGGGGCATGGAGCTTCTGGCCGTACGTCGTATAGCTTGAGGGGAGTTGGGGCGGCTTCATGGCTGAGAAGGTGCGCATCGCGATCATCGGGTCGGGCCCATCGGGCCTGAGCGCCGCTGCGCACGCCGCCGCCAAGGGCGTGAGCCACATCCTTCTGGAGAAGACCGACCACCTGTCGGACACCATCTTCCGCTACCAGAAGGGCAAGCACGTGATGGCGACGCCCGCGCAGCTGGTGCTGCGTTCGGACTGCGCGTTCGAGGCTGGCAAGCGTGAGGCGGTGCTGTCCCAGTGGAACGACGACGCCAAGGCGGCCGGCGTCAACGTCCGCTACAAGGCCGAGGCCAAGGCCATCACCGGCCAGAAGGGCGACTTCACGATCGAGCTCACCCGGGGCGATCCGGTCCAGGCCGAGACCGTGATCCTGGCCATCGGGACCCAGGGCAACCCGAACCTGATGCGTTGCGACGGCGCGGGTCTGCCCCACGTGCAATACCAGCTGGACGACCCGGCCGAGTACATCGACGAGCACATCTTCGTCTTCGGCGGCGGCGATGCGGGCATCGAGAACGCGCTCGGCCTGGCCGCCGACCCGGCCCAGGCCAACGTCGTCACCCTGGTGAACCGCTCGGCCGACTTCGCCCGGGCCAAGGACGCCAACGTCAAGGCGCTGATGGCGGCGCGCGACGCCGGCCGCGTCACCATCATGGCCGAGACCACGCCTCATCTGGTCGAGGAGGGCTGGATCACCGTCGACACGCCCCAGGGCCAGGCGCGGCACAAGTGCGACCGGATCATCGCCCGCATGGGCTCTTCCCCGCCGCGCAAGTTCGTCGAGGCGGCGGGCGTCGCCTTCACCTCCGACGCCGCCAGCGCCTTCCCGGCCCTGTCGCCGACCTACGAGACCAC
>JAFEDM010000335.1 GCA_018241625.1 Pseudomonadota bacterium
GAGCTGGGTGCCCGAGATCCACTGGTCGAAGTTGCCGAAGCCGGGCGCATTGGGATCGAGCGTGGTGATCCGCGCGACCTCCGCCTTCGCCTCTTCCTCGGTGTCGCGGACGATGGCGTAGGCGGCCATGCCGAAGGTCATCGGCGGTTTGCCGGTCTTTTCGCGGCGGGCCCGCATGTCGGCGATCTTCTCGGCGATCACCTCGACGGTATCGCCGTGCATGACATAGGCGTCGCACTGGTTGGCGATCATGGTCTTGGCCGCCTCCGACTCGCCGCCGGCATAGACCACGGGCTTCCTGACCGGCTTCGGTTCGCAGATGGCGTTGGTGAGTTGGTAGCGCGGCCCCTGGTGGTTGAAGGTCTTCTCGCGCCACAGGCCGTCGACCACGTCCAGCCACTCGCTGGTGCGGCCGTAGCGGTCGTCGTGCTGGTCGAACTGCAGGCCATAGCTGGTGGCCTCTTCCTGCCACCACGACGAGACGACGTTCAGCGCCAGCCTACCGTTCGCGATGTTGTCGATGTTGGCGGCGGCCTTCGCGAACAGGGCCGGCTGGTGGAAGTTGGGCCGTACGGCGACCATCAGCTCCAGCGTGTCGGTGACGGCGGCGAGCGCCGCGGCGGTCGACCAGGCGTCGAGCGCCGGCTGGTCGGTCCCCTTGATGTCGTTGAGGTTCAGCTCGGCCACCAGGGTCAGGTCGTAGCCGATCTTCTCCGCCCGCTGGCAGAGCGTCTTGGTGTACTCCCAGGTGGGCTGCATGTGCTCGTCGGGGATGTTGCGCAGCCAACCGCCGAACACCGGGGTCCAGAACCCGTAACGCATCAGGCGGCGACCTTCTGTTGGGCGGCGATCAGGCCGAGGAGGTAATCGACCAGCTTGTCGTGCGGGTCCCAGCCCAGCACCTCCAGCGGCTTGGCGACGAAGTTGGACATGGCGTTGAGGTCGTAGAACCGGGCCACGCCGTCGCGGTCGTCGATCATGTATTCGATGCCGCCCACGTCGAGGCCGCTCATCACGGCGACCTTCTCGACCGCCTTGGCGATCTCGGCCGGCGGCTGGAACTGGCTGATGGTGATGGTGGGTTTGTCGACCATGCAGACATCGGCCGGGCAGAGGTCGAAGGTCGAGCCGGCGCCGTCCAGGGCCAGGGCGTAGAGCAGCTTGCCGTCCAGCACCTCGCAACGGATCACCCGCGCGTCGCGGGCCGGAACGTATTCCTGGATCAGCACCACGC
>JAFEDM010000336.1 GCA_018241625.1 Pseudomonadota bacterium
ATAGGCCGCAGTTGATGCACTCGAGCTGCGGCCCGTTGCGGATGTCGATGCCCATTGGGCAGGCGACGACGCAGGCGTGGCAGTCGACGCAGTCGCCCCGGCCGGCCCAGTCGGCGCCCTTCTTATGCGCGCCGCGCGGTTCGCCGCGGTCGTAGCGGTAGGTGACCTGAAGCGAGTGGGTGTCGAGCATCGCCCCCTGGATGCGGGGCCAAGGGCACATGTAGGTGCAAACCTGCTCGCGCATGTGGCCGGCGAAGACATAGGTGGTGAAGGTCACAAGCGCGCAGGAGACGTAGGAGGTGATCGGCGCCTGACCGGTCCAGAACTCGCGCAGCAGGGTGGGCGCGTCGCGGAAGTAGAAGATCCAGGCCCCGCCGGTGCCGAAGGCCACGCCCAGCCAGACCAGGTGCTTTCCGGTCTTGCGCCAGGCCTTGTCGAAGGACCAAGGCGCCGCGTCGAGGCGCATGCGCGCGTTGCGATCGCCTTCGAACAGCCGCTCCACATAGATGTAGAGGTCGGTCCAGACCGTCTGCGGGCAGGCGTAGCCGCACCAGAGCCGCCCGAAGAGGGCGGTGGCCAGGAACAGGGCCAGGGCCGCCATCACCAGAAGGCCGGTGATGAAATAGACCTCCTGCGGCCAGAGCTGCAGCCAGAAGAAGTAGAAGCGGCCGCCGTCGAAATCGACCAGCACCGCCTGCTGCGGCAGGCCCGCCGGCCGCGGCCAGCGGATCCACGGCGTCACATAGTAGATGGCCAGAGTCAGGATCAGCAGCGCCCACTTGATCCGCCGCCAGTGTCCATGGACCAGCTTGGGGTAGATCGGCGTCCGGGGCTTGTAGAGGCTGCGGCCCGCGTCGCCGCGGCGGCGCGCATGCTCGGAGGCGGACTCCGGGCTGTTGCGCTGCGCCGCCGTGGCGCGCGAGACGTTGTCGATGACGGTGGTCATTTGGTGGTGTTTCCGACAGCGGCGCCGGGGCCCGGAGGCGGCGGCTGAGCCGCGGAGTCGCCGCCGGCATTGGCGTGGACATAGACGGCCAGCGCCTTGATCGTCTCCGGCGAGAGCCTGGATTCCCAGGTCGGCATGACGCCGTTGTGCCCGTTCCAGATCTGGTCATGGATCGCCTGGCGGCTGGAGCCGTAGAGCCAGTCGACGTCCGTCAGGTTCGGGATGCCGCGGGTGCGGTCGCCGGTCCCGGCGGGGCCGTGGCAGGCGCTGCACTGGTCCGCGAAGGTCTGCCGGGCGCGCTGGACGGCGGCCGAGTTCGCGGCGCGGTGCGACAGCGCCACCACATATTCCGTCAGGTCGTCGATCTGCTCGGGTTTCAGCAGCTCGTCGCGGCCGAAGGCGGGCATCACGACCTCGGTGCGGGCGTGCGGATTGCCCGCGCGGACGCCGACGGTAATGGTCTTCTGGATGTCCTCCAGCGAACCGCCCCACAGCCAGACGTCGTCGCGAAGGTTGGGATAGCCCTTGCCGCCGCCGCCGCCCGCGCCGTGGCAGGTGGCGCAGTTGTCGCCGAACACCGACTGGCCGACCTGCATGGCGTAGCTCAGCAGCCGCGGATCGGCCTCGATCTGTTCGAGCGAGGCGTTGCGCAGTTGGACGAGTTGCTCGCCCCGCACCTTGTTCAGCTTGTCGAGCTCGCCGCTCAGGGCGGCGCGGTCCGACTTGCCGAGCAGGCCGTGGGTGTAGCCGTGGACGCCCGGCCAGGCCGGCATCAGGATCCAGTAGACGATCGCCCAGGCGATACAGCCGTAGAAAACCCACAGCCACCAGCGCGGCAACGGCGTGTCGAGCTCCTTGATGCCGTCCCACTCGTGGCCGGTGGTCTCGGTGCCGGTGTGCTGGTCCAGTTCACGATCAGACATGGTCGCTCCCATCGTCGTCGAGCGGGGCGTTCGCCATCCGTCGGAAGAGGTCTTTGCGGCTGGGCCAGAGCGCGTAGATCAGGCCCGCGAAGAAGAGCAGGCCGAAGTAGACCGTCCCGCCCTGCTGGGCGAAGCGGGCCACGGCCTCGTAGCTGAAGCCGCTCATCGTAGGTTCTCCGGATCCTTGGCCTTGTAGGACTTGAAGTCGACCATGGTGCCGGTGACCTGCAGATAGGCGATCAGCGCATCCATTTCGGTGACGCCCTGGCTGGGGTCGGTGTCGAACTTCCGCTGGTTGACCTTGGCGCCATAGCGCTTGCGCAGTCCGGTCGGCGCGGCCGAGGGATCGACCTGGGTCTCCAGGTCGGCCTGGGCGTTGGCGATCTGGTCGGCCGTGTAGGGCACGCCCACCGTGCGCAGGGTCTTCAGCTTCTGCTGGATGTTGCGGTAGTCGAGCGGGGTCTGCGCCAGCATCTTGAAGGGCGGCATGTTGGATTCCGGCACCACGGAGCGGGGATCGCTCAGGTGCTGGGCATGCCAGCTGTCGGAATATTTGCCGCCGATCCGCGCCAGGTCCGGCCCGTTACGCTTGGACCCCCACTGGAACGGGTGGTCGTACATGCTCTCGGCCGCAAGGCTGTAGTGACCGTAGCGCTCCACCTCGTCGCGCAGCGGCCGGATCATCTGCGAGTGGCAGAGGTAGCAGCCCTCGCGGACGTAGATGTCGCGGCCTTCCTGCTCGAGCGGGGTGTAGGGGCGAATGCCGTCCACCTTCTCGATGGTGCTTTCGAGATAGAAGAGCGGGGTGATCTCGATGAGGCCGCCGATCGAGATCACCAGGATGATCCCGATCAGCAGCACCATGGAGTGCCGCTCGAACTTGGCGTG
>JAFEDM010000337.1 GCA_018241625.1 Pseudomonadota bacterium
CGCCCTGGGCGTTGGGCGCGGCCTGGTGGGTGAGCCAGGCCAGGGCCTGCTGGTCGGCGCCGTCCCTATACAGCTGCCATTTCGCCATCGCCTTCTCGTCCGTCTCGTCGGCGATGATCATGAACAGGATATAGGAGCCGACGTCGCGGCCGGTCTTGGCCTTGGCCGTCGCCAGCCGCGCATTCACCGGCGCGAAGGCCGTCGGCGTGTTGGTTCCCTTGCCGAGGGCGAAGCTGTAGTCCGCATACTGAGCTGTGAAGGCCAGGCCTTCGTCGGACGAGCCGGCGCAGATGATCTTCACGTCGTGCGGCCTGGGGCTGACCCGGCAGTCTTCCATCTCGAAGTACTCGCCTTTGAAGTCCGAGACGCCGGTCTCCATCAGCGCCTTCAGCACGGTCGCGTATTCGGCCAGGTAGTTGTAGCGGTCCTTGTAGTGGCTCTCGCCCGGCCAGAGGCCCATCTGGTCGTACTCGGCCTTCTGCCAGCCGGTGATCAGGTTGATGCCGAAACGGCCGGGCCCCGCGATGGAATCGATGGTCGAGGCCATGCGCGCGGCGATCGCCGGCGGCAGGGTCAGGGTGGCGGCGGTGGCGTAGATCTTGATCCTGCTGGTGACGGCGGCCAGGCCCGCCATCAGGGTGAAGCTCTCGAGGTTGTGCTCCCAGAACTGCGTCTTCCCGCCGAAGCCCCGCAGCTTGATCATCGAAAGCGCGAAGTCGAAGCCGTAGCCCTCGGCCTTCTGCACGATCTGCTTGTTGAGTTCGAAGCTCGGCATGTACTGCGGCGAGGTCTCCGAGATCAGCCAGCCGTTGTTGCCGATGGGGATGAAGACGCCGATGTCCATGCCGGGAGTCCGATCTCGCTTCCGCGCAGCCGCCCAGCCACGAAAACCCTGGCGCGCGCACGGCCGTCCATCTGGCGCGCGCCGTTGGTGCTTGGCAATGGCCGATAACAGCGGTTAGCGTTCCGCCCTGACGCTGCGGCAAAAGGGGGGACTCCATGAGCTTGGCAGGCGAAATCTCGGGCAAACTCGACATCGGACGGGTGATCCAGGAACTGTTCCAGGTGCTCAGCCGACACTTCGTGACCTTCCTGATCCTGGCGGTGATCCTGGTAGGCGTCCCTTCGGCGGTGCTGAACCTGTTCATCGGCAACACGGTCGGCGGCTTCGGGGCCGGGTTCTGGGCCGCCTACAGCCGCACCCTGGGCGCCAGCTTCATCGTCGGCCTGCTCACCCTGATCCTGCAGGCGACGATCATCCACGCCACTGCCAGCGATCTGAACGGCCGGCCGGTGTCGGTGGCCGACAGCCTGCGGACCGGGCTCTACGCCTTCATCCCCTTGCTCGGCATCGGCATCCTGATGGGCCTGGCGGTGGGCCTTGGCTTCCTGCTGCTGATCGTGCCGGGCGTGATGCTGGCCCTGGCCTGGTGCGTGGCGGTGCCGACCTATGTGGTCGAACGGCCCAACCTGATGGACGTGTTCGGGCGCAGCGCAGAGCTCACCCGCGGCAACCGCTGGCGGATCCTGGGCCTGTTCTGCATCTATGTGGTGGCCTTCATCATCGTCGAGGTCGTGTTCGGGATCATCGGCGGGGTGACCAACATCATCAGCTTCGGCGGCTTTCCCGTGCTGACGCGGCTGATCGTCCTTCCGGCGATGCAGGTGGCCAGCGCCCTGCTGGGCGCCACGGGCGGCACGGTCCTCTACATGGAGCTGCGCCGCGTGCGCGAAGGCGTCGGGCCCGAAGGCCTGGCGGCGCTGTTCGACTAGCCTGTCGGCGGCCGGTCGAACTTGTCGGCCTTGCGGCGGCCGAACAGCAGGCCGGTCTCCAGGCGTGCGCGCAGGGCGGCGTAGTAGGCGCTGAGGAAGGCCTTGTCGGAAAGGTCGAGCGGCCCGTCCCAGGCGATCTTCTTGCGGATGCGATCGGCCACCTGGGCCACCGTTCGGCGGTCTGCGCGGCGTAGCACCTCCTCCAGGGCATGCAGTTCCTTGATGCCGTAGGCGTCGAGCTGGGCTTCGGTGAACGTCGGGCCGATCGCGGCGCCCACGGCGGGACCGGCCAGGTCGGGCCGCAGCACGCGCCGCGGCGCCTTCACCACCATGGTGCCGGCCGCCAGGTCGCCCAGGCGAAGGCGATCTTGGTTGAACAGCGGGAAGAGCAGGAAGACCCCGCTCCAGATGGCGCCGAGGGCGATCAGGCCGGCGTCGACACCCAGGCCACGCGCGAACAGGAAGCTGGCGGGCAGGAAGATCTCCAGCTCGCGCAGGGCGTTGCGGGCGAAGACGGCGTTGGCCGTCAGCCGGCCGCCGTCGCGGGCGGCGACCCGCAGGCCCAGCGCCCGCTTGCCCGGCGTCGCCGCGCCGGCCCGCAGCTCGAAGCCGATGAAGTAGAAATTGCGCAGCAGGAAAAAGCCCAGCAGCCACAGGATGGTGGCCACGTCACCGGTGAACGACCACTGGGTGCGCCAGCTGACCAGGGCCAGCACCAGGCTGATGGCGACCAGCACGGCCAGCATGATGAACAGGTCGATGATGAAGGCGCCGCAGCGCTCGCTGAACGCGCCGATCTTCAGCCGCAGGTCGACGCCTTCGGGCGTCACCAGTTCGCGCCAGCCGTCGTTCTGCGGCCGACGCCAGGGCCTGCGGCCCTTGCGCGATCCGGGCCGGGCGGCGTCGACGACGGTCATGACGGACGCCTCGTCCGCGGTCCGTAATAGTAGAGCCCCCAGGCGACGGCGGTCGCCGCGGCCACCGACAAACGGGCGACGTCGTTGGTGATCAGTTGGCGCGCGAAGCCTTCCAGCAGGCCGGCCACGAACAGCATCAGGATCACGCCGCCCATCACCGTGGCGGCGCGCCGGCCCGCGTCGGTGGCGGCGTCGATGCGCCGCTTGTCGCCCGGAAAGGCCACCGCCCAGCCGATGGAGAACCCCGCGGCGCCGGCCAGGGTGACGGCCGACAGCTCGGTCACCCCGTGGATCATCAGCCAGCCGGTCGCCTGGACGCCGAGGCCGTGGCTGACGAACAACGCCAGGAAGGCGCCCAGCATGCAGCCGTTCATCAGCATCAGTCCCGCCGTCGGCAGGCACAGCGCGAACCCCAGGGCGAAGGCGAACAGCGCCACCTGGGAATTGTGGGTGAAGAGGAAAGTCGCCAGCGTCGCCAGCGAATGGTGGGTGTCGCCCCTGTCGTAGAGCGTCTGCTTCAGAAAGGCCGTCGTGGCGGTGGGTTCGCGTCCCTCGGCGAGCTGGCCGGGAATGAAGCTGTAGAACCAGTCGGGGTCGCGCCGCACCAGCAGGTAGGCGCTGATCGTCCCGGCGACGGTCAGGGCCGCGGAGACCAGGGTTTCGCGCCAAAGCGCCTGCACCGCCTTCGGCAGGTCGCGCACCAGGAAGTCCGCCAGCCGCTCCAAGGGCCGCGCGCGCACCCCGTAGACGAAGAAATAGGCGCGGGTGCAGAGGCTCTCGAGATAGGCGGTCAGCTCCTGATCCAGGGAGATGGCGCGGGCCACAGACAGCGACGACAGCGCCTGGCGGTAGAGCACCGGCATCTCCACCAGCTCGTCGCGTTTCAGCTTGCGCGCGCCGCCCTTCTCCACCCGCGCCAGCAAGGCTTCCAGCCTTCGCCAGTCGGCCTCGCGCTCGTCGCGGAAGCGGTGGCTCTTGAGCTGCAGCTCGGCCATCAGATCAGCTCCCGCCGCTTGGCGTCGAGGTAGGCGTCGATTAGCGCCAGCCCCAGGTCGTCGGAGCGCGCGTCCACGAGTCGCGCGCCCATCCGCTGCAACCGGCCGATGACGATCTCGCGCTGGCGCAGCAGGCCGGCGGCGATCACCGCGCGCGAGACGTCATCCGGCTCGGTGGGTTCGGCCTCGGCCAGAGCCTCGAGTTCCTCGTCTCGGTAGGCGACGAACAACACCAGGTGGGTCTTCATCAGCCGCCCGACGTTCTCGATCATCAGCTCGGCGCTGGTCGGGTCGGCGAAGTCGGTGAAGATCACCACCAGGGCGCGGCGGTCGAGGCGGCCGGCCAAGGTCGTCAGGCCCAGGGTGAAGTTGGTCTCCTCGGTCGAATAGTCGATGGCCGCGGCGAGGCGCTGGATCAGCGGGAAGGCCTGGGCGCCGGCCACCACGCCGCTCGACACCC
>JAFEDM010000338.1 GCA_018241625.1 Pseudomonadota bacterium
CAGATCGTCGAGGCTTATCGCCAGGCCGAGCTGCAGAGCGTGTTCGGCGCCGAGTGCCTGCCGCCGCGCGACGCCCTGACTCCCGAGGCCCTTACCGCCGGCGAGGTGCTGCTCTATCCGATCCTGCTGCCGGACCGGCTGGAGCTGCTCTACCTGGCCGGCGGCGAAGGCGGGGCGACCTTCCGCCGCCTGCCGCCCAACAGGAACGTCGACCGCCAGGCCGTTTCACGCCTGGTCGAGACCATGGTCCTGTCGCTGAGCTACGACGAGGACGACAAGTGGCGCGCCGCCTCGCGCCAGCTCTACGACCTCCTGATCAAGCCGGTGGAAGGCGAGCTGAAGCCCGGTTCGGAGCTGGCGATCGTGCCGGACGGCGCCCTGCGCGCCCTGCCCTTTTCCGCCCTGCTGGACGCCGACAACCGCTTCCTGATCCAGAAGACCCGCGTCTCGGTCGCGCCCTCGCTGGCCTACTCCCAGCCCGGGTCCGGCGACCAGCGACGCCGCGAACAGCTGCTGGCCGCCTCGCTGGAGATGGAGGTCGACCTGCCGGCCGGCGACTTCGAAAAGCTGACCGGCACCGGCCAGGAGGCCAAGGAGGCCGCGACGGTCGACGGCAAGCGCATCCGCCGCTCTTGGGTCATTGAGAACTTCAAGAAGGCCGACCTGATCAAGGCGCTGACCGAGGAAGACATCGACGTCCTGCACCTGGCGACCCACGCCTCGTTCAACGGCCGTTCGGACCGCGCTTTCATCGTCGCCAACGGCGAGGTGATCCTGCTGTCGGAGCTGCGCCAGATCCTCAGCGCCAACCGCGCGCGCGGCGACGAGCTGGACCTGCTGGTGCTCAGCGCCTGTGAGACGGCGGTGGGCGACGACGAGGCCAGCATGGGCCTGGCCGGCGCGGCCGTGCAGGCAGGCTCCAAGAGCGCGATCGCCTCGCTCTGGCCGGTGAACGACCAGGGCACCGCCGAGCTGATGAAGGGCTTCTACCGCTTCTACCGCCAGGGCCGTTCCAAGTCGGAGGCGCTGCGCGAAGCCCAGCTCGCCATGCTGCAGGAGGGCGGCGCCAACGCCGACCCCAACGCCTGGGCGGCCTTCACCCTGCTGGGGGCCTGGCGATGAAGGCGCGATTGCTGATCGGGACAGCGCTGGGTCTGGCGCTTGCGGGCGCCGCCCAGGCCCAGACGGTCATCTCGCCCGAAGTCGGCGCGCGCGGGCTCGGCACCACCGCCACCACGGCCGGCAATGTGACGACCATCGGCGGCGGGACCCTGGCGGGCGGCAACCTGTTCCAGAGCTTTTCCGCCTTCAGCCTGGGCGCCGGGGATGTCGCGCGCTGGACCTTGAGCAGCGGCGATCCGGCCTCGGTCCACAACGTGGTCAACCGGGTGACCGGCGGCCAGCCCTCGCAGATCGGCGGCACGATCGATTCCACGGGCCTTCCCAACGCGGCCTTCTTCTTCCTGAACCCGGCGGGCGTGATCTTCGGGGCCGGCGCGCAGGTGAACGTGCCGTCGGCGGCCTATTTCTCGACGGCGGCCGAGCTGCGTTTCGCCGACGGATCGAAGTTCGCCATGGCCACGCCGGGCGGCTCGACGCTGTCCATCGCCGCGCCCCAGAGCTTCGGTTTCGTGGGCGGCCAGGGCGCGGTGACGGTGAATGGCGTGACGGCCGCCTTCGCGCCGGCCACCGCCACCCTTTCGCTCAGCGGGGCCAATGTCAGCGCCACGGGCAGCACGGTGCAGGTCCGCGGCCTGGACCTGGTGGCGGTGGGCGCCGGCGCGGCGGACGTGCCCCTCGCCAACCCCCTGGGCACGACCCTGGGCGGCGCGGTCAGCGTGCAGGGCAGCCAGCTGGTGGTTTCGAGCGCGGGCGGCGGTGGCGGCGCGCTGCGTCTCGGCGGCGGCGCGATCACCCTCGACGGCGCCAATGTCATCAGTGACACCCAGAGCGCCGTTGCGGGCGCACCCCTGACGGTGGCGGCCACCGGAACCCTGACCCTCAGGAACACCACCCTGGGCGCGGAGACGCGCGGCCCGGCCGCGGGCGGCGACGTGACCCTGACAGCCCAGACGATCAACGGCGACGGCGGCTCGGCCTTCGTGCTGAACCAGGCCGCCGGGCCCAGCGGGCGGCTCAGCCTCACCGCCGACAGCATCACGCTCAGCGACGCCTTCACGGCCTCGTCGAACAGCATCGGCGCCGGCGCCGGCGGCTCGATCCAGGTCACCGCGCGCACCGCCCTGTCGATGAACGGCGCCTTCGCCGTGGCCTCGGCGCTGGCGGCGGGCCGCGGCGGCGACGTCACGCTCACCGCGCCGACGATGCAGCTGACCAACGCCCTGGCGACCACCGCCGGCAATTCCACGGGCAAGCCGGGGAACGTGTTGCTGAGCGGCGGGACGATCACCGCGTCCGGGGGACTGCTGGGGTCCGCGCCGGGCGCGGCGACCGACACCGGCGCCCTCGACATCGAGGCCACGAACAGCTTCACCGGGACCAACGGCGTCAGCATGACCGCCGCCACCTTCAGCGCCGGGGCCGCCGGAACGATCACCATAGCCGCGCCGAAGATCACCCTTCAGGGCGCGTTCCTCGAAACGGACTCGTTCGGCGTCGGCGGTACGGGCACGGTGAGCCTGCAGGGCGG
>JAFEDM010000339.1 GCA_018241625.1 Pseudomonadota bacterium
CTGAACACCCTGCTGCACGACTATGAGAAGCCGCTGGTGGCGATCATGGATGGGGTGACCATGGGCGGCGGCGTCGGGCTGTCGCGGCCCTGCCGCTATCGGGTGGCCACCGAGCGGACCACCTTCGCCATGCCGGAGACCGGCATCGGCCTGTTCCCGGACGTGGGTGGCGGCTGGTTCCTGTCGCGGATGAGCGACCACATCGGCCTGTGGCTGGCGTTGACCGGGGCGCGGATCAAGGCCGCCGACTGCGAACTGGCTGGGATCGCCACCGACTATGTGGAAGGCGCGCGGATCGCGGACCTGAAGGCCGCCATCGTGGCCGATCCGGGCGCCATCGAGACCCTGCTGACCGAGTTCGAGGGCGACGCCGGCCGCCCGCCGCTGGCCGCCCACGTGGACGACATCGCCCGCCTGTTCGCCGGGGACAGCGTGGAGGCCATCGTGGCGGCGCTGGAGGCCGATGGCGGCGACTGGGCCAAGGCCCAGCTGGCGACGCTCGCGACCAAGTCGCCGCAGACCATGAAGGTCGCGTTCCGCCAGCTCCAGCTCGGCCGGCAGATGAAGCGCTTCGCCGACAACATGGCCATGGAGTACCGGATCGGCGCGCGGGTCGTTCAGCGGCACGACTTCCTGGAGGGCGTGCGCGCGGTGATCGTCGACAAGGACAATTCGCCGAAGTGGAATCCGGCGACCCTGGCGCGCGTCACGGACGCCATGCTGGACGAGATTTTCGCCAGTATCGTCCCCACGAAGGATTGGCCTTCCGCAGAGGAATGGACGCCTTTACCTTGACGGCAGGCGGAGGCGGACGCCCCGCGACAGGAAGAGGGACACCCGGATGAAATCCAAGCTTCTGCTGGCCGCCGCCCTGGCCGCCGGCGCCACCGCCGTGGCGGCCTACGCCGCGCCGGCCGCCTACATCACCGCCGCCGTCGCCGACAAGGGCCGCCCGGAGGCCGACACCAAGAAGGACGCCGACCGCAAGCCCGCCGAGATGCTGGAATTCGCCGGGGTGAAGCCGGGCATGACGGTCGTCGACCTTCTGCCGGGCGGCGGCTACTTCACCCGCATCTTCTCCAAGGCCGTCGGGCCGAAGGGGACGGTCTATGCCGTGAGCAACCCGCCGCGGCCGCCGCAGGACCCGGCCAAGCCCCCACCGCCGCCGGCCCAGGACACGCTGGCCGCCGACGCCAGCTACGGCAACATCAAGTCGGTGCACATCCCGCTGGTCCAGGGCCTCAAGGTCGACACCCCGGCGGACGTCGTCTGGACGTCGCAGAACTACCACGACCTGCACAACGTCCCGAATTTCGACCTGGTGGCGTTCGACAAGTCGGTGTTCAACGCCCTGAAGCCGGGCGGCGTGTTCATCGTGCTCGACCACGCGGCCAATCCCGATACGCCCAACGTCACCTCGACCCTGCACCGGATCGACCCGGCGGTGGTGAAGAAGGAAGCCGAGGCCGCCGGCTTCAAGTTCGACGGCGAGAGCACCGTGCTGCGGAACCCGAAGGACGACCACACCAAGGGCATCCGTGAAGGGTTCACCCAGGGCCAGACGGACCAGTTCGTCTACAGGTTCCGCAAACCCAAGTAAGTCAGTCCATTATCCAGGAGTTCTCATGACCCGCATCGCCTTCATCGGCCTCGGCAACATGGGCGGGGGCATGGCCGCCAACCAGGCCAAGGCGGGTCATGAGGTCCGGGCATTCGACCTGTCGAAGGCGGCGCTGGAAAAGGCGGTGGGCGCGGGCTGCGTCGCCGCCGGCTCCGCCGCCGAGGCGGTGAAAGGCGCCGACGCGGTGATCACCATGCTGCCGGCCGGCCAGCATGTGCGCGCGGTCTACGCCAATGAGGTCGCGCCCAACGCCAAGCCGGGCGCGCTGATGATCGACTGCTCGACGATCGACGTGGAAAGCGCCCGCGCGGTGGCGGCGGACATGACCAAGGCCGGCTTCCGCTTCGCCGATGCGCCGGTGAGCGGCGGCCAGGCCGGCGCCGAAGCCGGGACGCTGGCCTTCATGGTCGGCTGCTCGGAGGCGGATTTCCCGGAGGTGGAGGCCCTGATCGGGCCGATGGCGCGCGCGACCATCCGGGCCGGCGACCACGGCGCCGGGCAGGCGGCCAAGATCTGCAACAACATGGTGCTGGGCGCGACCATGATCGCGACCTGCGAGGCCTTCGCCCTGGCGGAGAAGCTGGGACTGGAGGCCGACAAATTCTTCGACATCGCCTCGAAGTCCTCCGGCCAGAGCTGGAGCCTGACCAGCTATTGCCCCTGGCCGGGCCCGGTGCCGACGGCGCCGTCGAACCGCAACTACGAGGGCGGCTTCGCCACGGCGATGATGCTGAAGGACCTGAAGCTGGCCCAGGACGCCGCGGCCAAGGCCGGCGCGGCGACCCCGCTGGGCGCCCAAGCCGAGGGGCTCTACGCCCTGTTCGACCGCCTGGGCGGCGGCGGTAAGGACTTCTCGGCGATCCTGGAGCTGTTCCGCGGCAATCCGCCCGCCTAGGACGCGGCCTCCACAAAGACGTAGGCGTGCTGGCCGTCGCGGGTGGTGAGCGTGCGCTTGCCGTCCTTGGTCCCGATCACGAAATCCAGGCCGTCGATCTCGGGATCGAAGGTGATCAGCGAGACGGTGCCGTCGTCGTTCTTGCGGCTCGCGACCTCGCTGGACCAG
>JAFEDM010000033.1 GCA_018241625.1 Pseudomonadota bacterium
CACTACAACCACTACGACTTCCTGTTCTCGCTCTCGAGCCGCATGGGCGGCGCGGGCCTGGAGCACCACCGCTCCAGCGAGGACGGCACTATCCCCGACTACTTCACCGACTGGTCCAAGACCCCCTCGTCGCGCGACCTGCTGGCCCACGAGTACACCCACAGCTGGAACGGCAAGTTCCGCCGCCCGGCCGACCTCTGGACGCCCAACTTCAACGTGCCGATGCGCGGCTCGCTGCTGTGGGTCTACGAGGGCCAGACCCAGTACTGGGGCTTCGTCCTGGCCGGCCGTTCGGGCCTGCTGACCAAACAGGAGGCGCTGGACGCCCTGGCCTCGACAGCGGCCACCTACGCCTACCGGGTCGGCCGCCAGTGGCGGCCGGTGGAGGACACCACCAACGATCCGATCATCGCCTCGCGCCGGCCCCAGCCGTGGCTGAGCTTCCAGCGCAGCGAGGACTACTATTCCGAGGGCCAGCTGGTCTGGCTGGACGCCGACACCCTGATCCGGGAGAAGTCCGGCGGGAAGAAATCCCTCGACGACTTCGCCAAGACCTTCTTCGGCATCGACAACGGCAGCTGGACGACCGTCACCTACACCTTCGACGACGTGGTCGCCGCGCTGAACAAGGTCGAGCCCTACGACTGGGCGAAGTTCCTCAACGAACGGATCAACCAGGTCGCGCCGAAGCCGCCGCTGGACGGCCTGGCGCGCGGCGGCTGGAAGCTGGTCTACACCGAGACCGAGACCGACTACTTCAAGTCCGCCGAAGCGCGGCGGCGCATGACGGACCTCACCTATTCCATCGGCGTCACCCTGGGCCGCGACGGCGACATCACCGGCGTCCAGTGGGATGGCCCGGCCTTCAAGGCGGGGCTGACGGTCGGCGCGAAGATCGTCGCGGTGAACGGCATCGCCTACGACCTGGACCGGCTGAAGGAGACGATCACCGAAGCCAAGAAGGGCGGCGGCGCCATCGACCTCTTGATCAAGGCGGGCGACCACTACAAGACCGTGCCGATCGACTACCACGGCGGCCTGCGCTATCCGCGGCTGGAGCGGATCGAGGGGACCCCGGACCTGCTCTCGGCGATCTACACGCCGAAGAAATAGCCCCGGAGGCTGAGATGAGCCTGACGCTGACCGGCCTGACCCCGCTCCTGTCGGTCTGGGACATGCCGGAGGCCATCGCCTTCTATTGTGGGAAGCTCGGCTTCGAGATCGTCGACAATTCGCCCGAGATTGAGGCGGCGGAGGGGCGCTATTTCCACTGGGCGTGGCTGCGGCGCGGCGGAGCCGAGCTGATGCTCAACACGGCCTATGACGCCAATGAGCGGCCGCCGTCTCGAGAGGCGGCCGACTGGATCGCCCATGACAAGGTGGGCCTGTACATCGGCGCGAACCCCGACGAGGCCTACGCCGAACTCACGGGAAAAGGGCTGCAGATCGACCCGCCGAAGGTCGCGCCCTACGGCATGAAGCAGCTGAACCTGAAAGACCCGAACGGCTACTGGATCTGCTTCCAGGCGCCGGCTTGACCGGTCAGGACTTCGCCGGCGCCGCCGCGCCCCCCGGCTCCAATCCCATCCGCTTGAACTGGATGCCGACGTTCTGGGCGATGCCGGTGGCGGTGGCGATGTCGGCGTCGCTGGCCGCCTTGTCGCCCTTCCTAGCCTCCGCCAGGCCGCGGCCATAGAGCGCCGCCGCATCGCGCGGCTGGGCCTTGAGGGCGGCCGTGTACTGGGCGATCGCCTCGTCCAGCCGGTTCAGTCGCAGCAGCACGAGGGCGCGGGTCTGCAGGGCGCGGGAATTGGAATCCTTGCGCACCGCCTGGTCACAGTCGGCCAGGGCCTTGTCGAGCTCCTTGCCGCTCGCGGCGCGCGCATAGCATCGCGCCGTGAGGATCTGTCCGACGTTCTCGTCCTTCGGATGCGCGGCCAGCCAGCCGTCCAACTGAGCCGTCGCAAGGTCGTACTGGCCTGCGCCGACATAGACCTGGCCGATCAGGGCCGGCAGGTCCGGGCGGTCGGGAGCCAGCTTGATCGCCTGTTCGAAGTCGGCCCTGGCCCGTGTCGTGTCCCGGCTGGCGAGGTACAGCTCGCCCCGCCGCAGCAGCGCCTCGGGATCGTTCGGCTGCCGCTTCAGCGCCTCGTCGAGATCGGCCATGGCCAGCACCGGTTGCCGGGCCTGTAGCCGCGCCATGCCCCGCGCCCGATAGTAGGCGCCGTTGTCGGGCTCGAGCGTGATCGCCTGGGTGTAGTCGGCGACGGCGTTGGCGAAATCGCGCCGAGACGTGCGCGCCGCGCCGCGCCGGGCGAACTCCGAGGCGGTCGTCGGTTCCTGATCGCTGGTCGCCAGCACGCCGCCTGGCGCGGTCGGCGACGCCGGCGGCGCGGCCGCCGCCTGCCGCTGCGGTTGGCTGTCGAGCCGGAACACCGAACCGCCGTTGTAGGTGAAATAGACCGCCTTCTGGCTGTTCGAGATCAGCACGCGGTGGGACAGGAAGAAGTCCGGCCCCAACAGCATGTCGACGCCAGGGTTGATCTCGCTGTTGGTCACGAAGAGCTGGGTGTTCTTGATCTCCTCGTCGCCGATCGCGAAGCTTTGGAAGGGCGCCCGATAGTACTCCAGGCCACGACCTTGGACACCGTGGCCGACCCCGGCTTCGACCACGCCGGCCGAGTTCACCGTGATGCCCGCCTTGGCGGCCGCGGCGCGGCTCACGAGGGAAACGCCGGCGCCGGAATCCCACTGAACGTGGATGGTGTGGCCATCGACCTTGGCGCTGGTGATCACCTTCAAGGTGAAGGACGCGCCCGGGTTGATGTCCAGCATGCTCAGCTTGGAGAGGGCCATTCCCTTGGACCAATAGGCCAGGTTGGTGCTGTAGCCGCAGCCCTCCGGCTTGAAGTAGCGGATGACGCCGTTGGCGAAGTCATATTCGACGTCGAACGGCCCCATGAGGTTTTCACCGATCAGGCCGGAAATCCCCTCGTCCATCCGTGGCAGGGTGATGAAGTCCATGTTGCGGAATCCGACACCCGCGAAGGTCACCGTGTCGGCCCGCATGGCGCGTACGTCGCGGACCTGGCCCCCGATACCGCTCGCGGTCATGCCGAAGGGCGCCGTCGAATGCTTCATGGCGAACCGCTCGCCCGCCGCGTCGGTCACGCCGCTGAAGAAGGCGCCCGTGTCGACGATGAACCGCGCGTTCTTGCCGTTCACCTGAATGTCGATCACCGGCCGCATGCCCTCCATGGTCACGGGCAGTTCGGCGATCTTCTGAAACTTGCAATCCGCCTGGGCGGCTGTGGCCGCCGCGAACAGCCCCGCCGCCAGCGCGGCCGCCTTCATCATGTGCCTTGCGACCACGGAATTCCCCCGTCTCAAGCGCCGCGAACCCTGCTCAACCCATCGGCGAGCCGAGGCCCGATCGTGCCGCAGGATTGTTTCGCGCTTGTCTCAGCGTCAACCGCCGAGCTTGCCGTCCATCCAGGCGCCGGCGGCGGCGATGGCGCGCCGCGCGGCCGAGAGCTGGCCGCCGAAGGCGTGCCAGACGTGGATCATCTCCGGCCAGACCTCCAGGCGCACCTCGACGCGTGCGTGCCCCGCGCGCTCGGCCAGCAGCAGGCTGTCGCCCAGCAGGGCCTCCTCCGATCCGACCTGGATCAGCATCGGCGCCACGCCCTCGAAGTCGCCGAACACCGGCGAGACCAGCGGGTCCTCGGGGCTCGCCGCCGCATGGTACTGCCCGGCCGCCTCGACCAGCCGTTCGCGGGTGATCATCGGATCCTCCGCCGCCTTGGTCTGATAGGTGGAATGGCCTTGGGTCAGGTCGGCCCAGGGGCTGATCACGAACAGGCCGGCCGGCTGGGGCAGGCCCTCGGCCTTCAGCTTCAGCGCGGTCGCCAGCGTCAGCCCGCCGCCGG
>JAFEDM010000340.1 GCA_018241625.1 Pseudomonadota bacterium
CGATCACCACCAGCAGCATGAGGATTAGCCGCATCACGTTGCGCTCGACCTTCAGCGCGCCCCAATAGGAGGCGTCGCGCTGGGTCCAGTCGTTGACCAGGGCCGCGGGCCCCGCCGCCCGGCTGATGGCGACCTTCAGCTTCGGCGCCTTGTCGGGGTCCGTGACCCGGATTTCGATGGCGTCGACCGAGCCGCCGCGGCCGAAGAACAATTGCGCCTGGCTGAGCGGCATGAAGATGTAGGCCTGGTCGTACTGGCTCATGCCCGCGGAGAAGAGCCCGATCACGTGATAGGGCTTCTGCGGCGGCAGGTTGCCGAAGGCCGTCGCGCCGCCGCTGGGCGACATCAGGGTGAGGTCGTCGCCGACCCGCACGCCCAGCTGTTCGGCCAGCCGATCGCCGACAATGACGTTGTCGCCGCCATAGTCGCCGTCGCCGAACCCCGTCAGCGTCCCTTTGCTGATGTTGCCCGAGACGATCTTCATATTGGCCATGTCCTTCGGCGTAAGGCCGCGGACCATGGCGCCGGTCACCTGGTTCGGACCCAGGGCCAGCGCCTGGGCGTCGATCACCGGGAAGGCCTGGGTGACACCGGGAACCTTGGCGATCCGCTCGACCGCCACCTCGCGCGCCTGGGCGTTGTCCAGCAGGCCGCCGGTCACGAACACATGGCCGTTGAAGCCCAGGATCTTGCCTAGGAGCTCGTCGCGGAAGCCGTTCATCACCGACATGACGATGATCAGCACCGCCACGGCGAGCGTGATGCCCACGAACGAGATGATCGAGATCAGGGCCACGCCGCCCTCGCTGCGCTTGGCGCGCAGATAGCGGCCGGCCAGCATTCGCTCCCAAAGTCCGAAGGGCGGCGCGCCGCCGGCGATGGCCCCGGAAGGCTCGCTCACCCGGCGATGACCTTCAGCGCCGCCTCGAGCGGCAAGGTCTGGCGCTCGCCCGTGGCGCGGCGCTTGATCTCCACCACGCCCTCGGCGACGCCCTTGGGCCCGACGATCAGTTGCCAGGGGATGCCCACGAGGTCGAGGCTCGCGAACTTGGCGCCCGGCCGTTCGTCGCGGTCGTCGTAGAGCGGGTCGAGGCCCAGGTCGCCCAGCGCCTTGTAGGCCTGCTCGGACACCTCATCGCAGGCGTTGTCGCCGACCCGCAGGTTGACGACGGCGGCGCCAAAGGGGGCGACGGCTTCCGGCCAGATGATCCCCGCCTCGTCGTGGCTGGCCTCGATGATCCCGCCCACCAGGCGCGAGACACCCACGCCATAGGAGCCGCCGTGGATCGGACGGTCCACGCCGTCGGGGCCGGTGACAGTCGCCTTCATCGGCTTGGAGTACTTCTCGCCGAAGTAGAAAATGTGGCCGACCTCGATGCCGCGGGCGGTCATGCGCTTTTCGGCCGGAACCTCGGCCTCGAAGCGCGCCTGGTCGTGCATCTCATCGGACGCGGCGTAGAGCTTCGAGCGCTGGGTCACCAGGGGCTCCAGATCGCCATCCCAGTCCACGTCGGGCCCGGGCGCGCCCATGTTGACGAGGTCGCCATGAGCGAAGACCTCGCTCTCACCGGTATCGGCCAGGATGATGAATTCGTGGGAGAGGTCGCCGCCGATCGGGCCGGGGTCGGCCTTCACCGGGATCGCCTTCAGCCCCAGCCGCGCATAGACGTTGAGGTAGGCCAGGAACATCCGGTTGTAGGACTTGCGCGCCGCGGCCTCGTCGATGTCGAAGCTGTAGGCGTCCTTCATCAGGAACTCGCGGCCGCGCATCACCCCGAAACGCGGCCTACGCTCGTCGCGGAACTTCCACTGGATGTTGTAAAGGTTCTTCGGCAAGTCCTTGTAGGACTTGATGTAGGTCCGGAAGATCTCGGTGATCACCTCCTCCGCCGTGGGCCCGTACAATAGGTCGCGGTCGTGGCGGTCCTTGATGCGCAGCATCTCGTCGCCGTAGTCGTCATAGCGGCCGCTCTCGCGCCACAGGTCGGCGAGCTGCAGGGTCGGCATCAGGACTTCGATGGCGCCGGCGCGGTTCATCTCCTCGCGGACGATCTGCTCGATCTTCTTCAGCACCTTCAGGCCCAGCGGCAGCCAGGCGTAGATGCCGGCCGCTTCCTGGCGGATCAGGCCGGCGCGCAGCATCAGCTGGTGGGAAACGATCTGCGCGTCGGCGGGAGCCTCGCGCAGGGTGGGCATGAAGTAGCGCGACAGGCGCATGGATCAGCGGCTTTCCGAAAAGAACCTTAGGCGGAGGGCTCTGATAGCCTTCGCCCCCCGTTTTGCAAACGATTGGCGCACTGCAACGGCGTCTGGCGTAACGCGCAGCTTAGCCGTGGGGTCCCGGCAGCTTGCTGAGGTCGATCAGGTGGAAGTGCACGGTGAGCCAGAGGACGGCGAAGACGATCGCCGAGACCCAGGTCGTGGTGATGAACTTCCGGCCGAGCTTGGGGTCCACCGGCGCGCCTGGATCGGAGCCGTCGTTCGGCAGGCCGGCGTCGGCGCGGCTCTGCACCCCGATCGGCAGGATGACGAACAACGCCGTCCACCAGATGGTCAGGTAGATGGCGATCAGGGTGACCGGGCCGCCCATCAGTGGTGGCCCTCCGGTTCGGCCATCAGCTCGACCAGCACACCGCCCATGTCCTTCGGATGGACGAAGATCACCGGCACGCCGTGGGCGCCGATGCGCGGTTCGCCGGTCCCGAGCACGGTCGCGCCCTTGGCCCGCATGGCGTCGCGCGCGGCGATGATGTCGGGCACCTCGAAACAGACGTGGTGCTGGCCGCCCTTGGGGTTCTTCTCGAGGAAGGCGGTGATCGGGGACGCGTCACCGTAGGGTTCGATCAATTCGATCTGGCTGTTGGGCAGGTTGACGAAGCAGACCCAGACGCCCTGCTCCGGCAGGGCGAACTTCTCGGAGAACGAGGTCGCGCCCAGCACGTCGCGATACATGGCGACCGAGGCATCGATGGAAGGCGTGGCGACGCCCACGTGATTGAGTTTGCCGATCATGGGCCGGGTATAGGCCCCCTGCCCGCGCGCCGCTACTGCGTCGCCAGGAAACGCGTCGCAAAGTCCTACTGTGTGGAGAGCGCGGCGTTGTCGTTGCCGGCGCGGGCCGACTTGGCGCGGCTGGGGTCGATATGGAACGGCTCGAAGATCGCGCCTGCGGCGAACAGGGCCTCGATCCGTTCCTCGGCGACGCCCAGTTCCCGCAGGATTTCGGCGGAGTGCTCGCCCAGGTCCGGTGTCGGCCGGCGGAAGCCGGCGGGCGTGCGGGAGAAGTCGGCGTAGCTCCTCACCCCGCAGATGTCGCCCAGTCTTGGGTGGCGCCAGATCTCCAGGGCGTGGTTGTCCCAAAGCCACTCGCTTTCCAACGCCTCCCCCGCGCGCAGGGCCGGCGCGGCCGCGATCCCGGCGCTCAGCAGGCTCTCGACGGCAATGTCGCGTGGCCAGGCCATGAGTCGGGTAGCGACGGCTTCGGTGAGTTCACCATCGCGCGCCGCCGCCAATGGGTCGTCGCCGAGCTCGATTCCGAGCATCCGCCCCAGGGCCTTGGCCGCCGCCTCGCTGTCGCAGACCAGCCCGAGCCAGCCATCGGCGCACTCATAGAACCGGTGCAGAGCCCGCGGCCCCAGGCAGTCGCGCCCACCCCGGTCGTTCGGCGGACGACCCGCGTAGTCCACCACCTCGGCCAGCTGGAAGGTGAGGCTCTGGGCCATCAGGCTGGTGATGATCTCCTGGCCCTGCCCGGTCCGCTCGCGGGCATTCAGCGCGGCTACGACCGACATCGACACCACGGCGGCGGTCGCGACGTCGTTCACCGGAATGGTGTGCAGGACGGGCTCGTCGTCGCCGCCCTGCGCTTGCTGCATGCCGCCCTCGGCCTGCAGCAAGGGATCGAACCCCGGCAGGGTCATGCGCGGACCCTTATCGCCATAGGCGTTGATCGAGCAGGAGATGATCCGCGGATTGATCGCCTTCAGGGTCTCGTAGTCGATTCCCAGGCGTTTGCGGACGCCGTATCGATAGTTGTCGAGCACCACATCGGCCTGGCGGACCAGATCGTAGAACAGCTCGCGCGCCGCCGGCTGCTTGAGGTCGAGGCCCAGGCCACGCTTGCCGCGGTTGTAGGCCATGAAGCCGCCGCCGTCGGAGCGGAACGGGTCGCCCTCCGGCGGTTCGACCTTGATCACGTCGGCGCCCAGACAGGCCAGCACGCCGCCGCCGTGGGCGCCGGCGATCACCGTGCCGAGGTCCAGCACGCGGACCCCATCCAGCGGCGCCCCGGCCTCGCCGCCCGCGCCGGCGGCCGAGGGGCCATGCGGCGGCCAGGCTGGCGGGCGCGCGATGGGCTGGGCGAGCCCGCGGATCGAGGCCGGCGTCCCGGTCAGGCGCGCGGGCGGCGCGGGGATCGCGACTTCGCCCAGGTCCGGATGGACGAACACCTGGCGCAGATCGCCGCTGGCGACCGCCTCGCCCGCGAACCAGTCCTCGCGCGACCCGACCGGCGCGCAGGGCACGCCGTTGTCCTGCAGGATCTGCAGCCATTCGGCGCGTGGCTTGGAGCGGAAGACGGCCTGCAGCACCTCGCGGGCGCGCAAGGGGTCGAGCGCCAGTTCCTCGAAGTGCTGGGGCATGCCGATCGCCTCGAAGCACCTGAGGTAGAAGTTGGCGAACAGGCAGCCCAGGAAGAACCACTGGCCGTCGGCGCACTCATAGAGCCGGTAGCTGGGCGACGCGCCCAGCGGCTGGCCGCGTGGCAGCGGTGGGGCGTTCAGCACCCGCACCGGACCGGAGACCTCCGCGAGCGCGTTCAGGCCGCTGACCGTCACCGCCTGACCCTTGCCGCTCCGCTGGCGTTCCAGGAGGGCCGCGCCGATGGCCGAGGCGCCCAGAACGCCCTGGCCGTACCAGATTAGCGGCAGCACCAGGTGGATCGGCTGGTCGGCATAGGCGCCTTGCCGGAAGGCGACGCCGCTGAGCGCGGTCAGCAGGCTGTGGTGCGGCGGAATGCGGCTCCACTCCCCACGCGTCCCGTAAGGCGGCAGCCAGGCGTGGATCAGGCCGGGATAGGCCTGGGTCAGGGTCGCGGCGTCAAGGCCCAGCGCTTCCAGCCGGCCCGGCGGCTCGGAGAAGATCGCCACGTCGGCGCCGGCGATCAGATCCAGCGCATCGGCGAGGCCGCGCGGCGTGGCGAGGTCGAGGGTCGCGACCTGTTTGTTGCGGTTGAAGACCTGGTAGCCCGGCGCGCCCGCCAGCCGGTCGCCGCCCCGCGGCTCGACCTTCACCACCTCGGCCTCGAAGTCGCCCAAGAACATCGCCGCCATGGGGCCGGCGATCCCCTGGCTGAAGTCTGCGACGCGGATTCCCCGATAGGCGGACAATCGAGAACCTCCCTTGGCGAGAACCTCCCTTCGTGGCGCGGTTCCCGCGTCTCGCTGCGGCGGCTATGAAAGCGGGGACGGGGCGGATCGACAAGCCCCGCTGCCTACGGATCGAGGGACGCCCATGAGAACCGCCACACTCGGCCCGTTGGGCGAGGTCAGCCGTCTGACCCTCGGCGGCGGCGGCATCGGCCAGATCTGGGGCGAGAACACCAAGGACGAGGCGCTCGCCACCCTCACCGCCGCCATCGACGGCGGGATCACGGTGCTGGACGCCGCGCCCATGTACCGCAACTGCGAGGCCTTCATCGGCGAGGTGTTCGGCGGCCGCCTGCCCGCCGGCGTGAAGGTCACCACCAAGCATCAGCTGGGTTCGCCGGACGCGGAGGACATCGACCATCGGCTGGAAGCCTCGCTGGCCGCCAGCCTGTTGGCCATGAAGCTGGAGCGCATCGACCTCTTCTTCCTGCACTCCAACATCCACCTCGACGGCTTCGCCTACGCCCACGGCGACGCGCACAAGGCGGGCTTCTCGACCAGCTGGTCGCTCTATGAGGGCGAGGTCGTCCCGGCCATGGAGCGGCTGAAGGCCCAGGGCCGCATCGGCGCCTGGGGGATCACCGGCATCGGCGTCCCGACCGCCGTGCTGAAGGCGCTGAACCACACCACCAGGCCCGACGCGGTCCAGGCGATCGCCAACCTGATGGACAGCCCCGGCGCGCTGAAGCGCTACGCCGAACCCGCCCGGCCCCGAGAGATTGCGGCCAGGGCCAAGGCGAACGGGATCGGCGTCATGGGCATCCGCGCGGTGCAGGCCGGCGCGCTGACCGCCGGCGTCGACCGGCCGCTGTCGCCGAACAACCCTGACAACACCGACTTCGCCCGCGCCGCCCCTTTTCGTGCGCTATGCGCGTCCTGGGGCGAGGACCCGGCCGTGGTCGCCCACCGCTATGCGCTTTCCATGCCCAACATCGACACCGTGGTGCTGGGGGTGAAGAACCGCGCTGAGCTCGCTCAATGCTTCGACGCCGAGGCGGCCGGACCGCTGGAACCGGCGCAGATGGCGGCCATCGACGCGCTCGGCCTCGGGGAAGCCTAGCGGCCCGTCTTCACAAACTCGGCCACCAGCTCGGCGATCTCCTTGGGGTGTTCGAGCTGCATCAGGTGGCCGGCGTCCTCGATGACGATCCGGCGCGAGCCCGGGATGAGCGCCTGGGCGGCGCCGGAGGCCGCTTGATTGTCGGCGATGTCGTGGTCGCCGGTCATGATCAGGGTCGGGACCTTCAGCTCCGGCATGCGCGGAAGGTCTGACGGCCAGGGCTTGACCGGATCGTGCATCTGATGGCGCTGGTCCTGCGGATAGGTCTTCATCAGGATTTTCGCCTTCGCGCGGGCCTCTTCGTTGCCCGGCGCCATGATCCACGTCTCCTTCGACGCCCTGGCAAACACGGCGTCCATGTCGCCGATGATCATCGGCATCATGACGTGCGTGATATGCTTCCCGAAGTTCGGGCTCGGTTGGAAGCCGTTGATCGCGGCGCCGGAGATCACCAGCCGATCGACCTGCTCCGGATGCAGGATGGCGTAACTC
>JAFEDM010000341.1 GCA_018241625.1 Pseudomonadota bacterium
AGGGTGGGCGCGGGCTGGGCCGGCGCGGGCGCGGCCGGCGGCGCCTGGGTCACCACCACGGGCGTGGTCGGCGCGCCACGCGCCTCAGGCTGTTCCGGTCCCGGGGCGAATTTCGGGGTGATGGCGTCCGCCGGCGCGGCCTTGCCGCCCTCGGTCTTGTAGATCTGCAGGCCGGCGGCCGGGTCCTGCGGCTGGGCCTCGGCCGGCGGCGGGGCCTTCATGCCGGCGACCGGCTGGCCCACGGCCTGCGGCCCCTGGCCCGCCTGGCGGACGCCCGAGCGGTAGAAGATCATCAAGGCGCCGGTCAGGGCGACCAGCACCAGGACCGACAGGATCAGCATGAACGGCATGGGCCGCGAGCCGCGCACCGGTTGGCGGGCGTCGAAAGCCAGGGGCGCATCTGTAGGGGGCGTATAGGCGCCGCGCTCGTGATCCGACATCGAAGGCTCCCGATTGGCCGCGACTGGGCCTCATGCGCCCCGAATCGCGGACTGAACCGCCAGTCTAACCGGTCCCTGGCCCGTCCGACCGCCCGGCCCCCGGATTTCTGTGGGCGGTCGGGTCTTACGCGGGAAAGGGAGCCCGAATTGCGGCGAAGCGTGTGGCCGCGCCCCTGAGACCGACCGCCACCCTGACGCGACGAACCGCGCCCTGCTGACACATACGGGAAACACGCGGCCTCTACCCGAGGCGTTCGCGTAACGGATTACGGACACACCTCCCATGTCCCAGGCCGAAGACCAGCGCGTGCGTCAGCTGGTCGCCGCCGCCAACCAGGCGATGGCGACGGGGCGGACCTTCGACGCCGAAGGGCTGCTGCGGCAGGCGGAGACGGCCGCGCCGACGCACCCGCTGGTGTTGAATGAGCAAGCCAAGCGCAGGCTGGTGGCCGGCGACTTCGCCGCTGGCGAGGCGCTAAGCCGCCAGGCGCTGGCGGCGGACCCTGGGCTGGCGGGCGCCTGGCTCAACCTCGCCACCGCTCTGCGTGGACTGGCGCGGCAGGACGAGGAGCTGGAGGCCCTGAACCAGGCCTTGGCCCTGGAGCCCACCAACATGCGCGCCCTGCTGCAGTCGGCGGCGCTCTACGAGGCCCGACAAGACAGTCGCACGGCCGCCGCCACCTACCGCAAGGCCCTGATGCTGATCCCTCCGGGGGTCCAGATCCCGGCCGAGATGCGCAGCATCGTCGACCATGCGCGGCGCGTCGTGGACGCCAACACCCAGGCGCTGGAAAGCTTCCTGGAAGCGCATCTCGAGGCCGCGCGCGGTGAATTCGCGGGCGAGTCCATGAGGCGGTTCGACAGGTCGCTGGAGACCTTCCTGGGCAGGCGGCGGGTCTACCGGCCGCAACCGACCTTCCTCTATGTGCCGGAACTGCCCGCCATCGAGTTCTACGACCGCGGCGACTTTCCCTGGCTGGACGAGATCGAGGCCGCCACCGACGATATCCGCCAGGAGCTGGTCGACGTCCTCGCCGACGGCCAGCAGGCCCTGGAGCCCTACATCGCCCTGTCGGCCAATCCGGACGAGAAGTGGCGCAAGCTGAACAATTCCAAGAGCTGGGGCGTCTTCTATCTCTGGAAGGCGGGCGAAGCGCAGGCCGACAATATGGCCCGCTGCCCGAAGACGGTGGCCGCGCTGTCGGGCTGGCCGAAGTGCGAGCTGCCGGGTTCGGCGCCCACGGCGGTGTTTTCGATCCTGGAGCCGCGCACCCGCATCCCGCCGCACACCGGGGTGAACAACGCCCGGCTGATCTGCCACCTGCCGCTGATCATTCCGCCGGGTTGCGGCTTCCGCGTGGGGGCCGAGACCCGACCCTGGGAGCCGGGGAAAGCCTTCGTCTTCGACGACACCATCGAGCACGAAGCCTGGAACGACAGCGACGACCACCGCGCCGTGCTGATCTTCGACATCTGGAACCCCTACGTCACCGAGGCCGAGCGGGCGATGGTAAGCGCGCTCACCACCGGGGTCGAACAGTTCTACGGGTCCCTGCCCTCATATCTCTAGGTCGTCATCCCGGACGGCCGCAGGCCGATCCGGGACCCCGCCCCCACAGTCGACAAGCTGCCGATCTGATTGCGAACAGACGCGATGGGGCTTCGAGCCCGAGCGGCTGGGTCCCGGCTCTCCGCGCTCTGCGAGCGCTCCGGCCGGGATGACGGAAGTAGAGCTAGTGCAGCGAGTCCAGATGGAAGAGCTTGCGGTGCTCTTCGATGGCGTAGCGGTCGGTCATGCCGGCGATGTAGTCGCAGACCACGCGGGCGCGGCCGGCCTCGTCGCGGTGGTGGGTGCGGGCGTACCACTCGGCCGGCAGGACGTCGGGCTCGGCCATGAACAGCTGGAACATCTCGCCCAGCATGCGCCGCGCCTGGCTGCGCGTGCGGTTGACCTTCCAGTGGCGGTACATCTTCTCCATGAGGAAGGCGCGCAAGGCGCCCAGGTCCTCGGCCATGTCGCGGGAGAAGGCGACGAGGGCGTGGCCCAGGTTCCGCACATCCTCGGCGGACCCCACCTTGCCGTCGGCGGCGCGGCGGCGGGTCTCCACCAGCACATCGTCGACCATGGCCCCGATCATCCGGCGCACCGCCTCCAGGCGCAGGATGCGCGGCTCGGCGGTCGGATAGTCGGCGATGGCCGCCTTCACGTGCGGCCCGATCAGCGGGATGTCGGCCAGTTCCGCCAGGTCGAACAGGTGCGCCTGCACCCCGTCGTCCACGTCGTGGTTGTTGTAGGCGATGTCGTCGGCCAGGGCGGCCACCTGGGCCTCGGCCGAGGCCCAGCCGGACAGGCGCAGGTCGTAGTCGGCGTCGAACTCGGCGATCGCCGCCCAGGACGGCTTCTCCAGCTTATCGATCACCGGGCCGTTGTGCTTGATCACCCCTTCCAGGGTCTCCCAGGTGAGGTTCAGCCCGTCGAAGCGCGGGTAGCGGCGCTCCAGCTTGGTGACCACCCGGAAGGTCTGGACGTTGTGGTCGAAG
>JAFEDM010000342.1 GCA_018241625.1 Pseudomonadota bacterium
CCGAGGCCGCGCCGGCGCCGTCCGCGCCGTCGCCCGGGCCGATCACCCCGCCGGCGGTCAGCGGCGACATGGTGTTCGACGCCTGGGCGGCCGAGTTCTATCCCAAGGCGCTGAAGGCCGGGATTCCCCGCGAGGTGCTGGACCGGGAGATGAAGGGCCTGACGCCCGACCCGCGGGTGACCGCCCGCGACAGCCGCCAGCCCGAGTTCTCCCAGCCGATCTCCACCTACATCAAGGGCGCGGTGACCGAGGGCACGGCGTCGAAGGGCGCGGCGGAACGCACTGCGGTGCCGCAGCTGGCCGACATCGAGCAGCAGTACGGCGTGCCGCGCGAGATCCTGATCGCCATCTGGTCGCGGGAGAGCGCCTTCGGGGCGATCCAGGGCGATTTCGACGTGATCCGCTCCATGGCCTCGCTGGCCGCCCAGGGCCGCCGGCGCGACTTCGCCGAGAGCGAGCTGATCGCGGCGCTGCGGATCATCGCCACCGGCCAGGCGAGCCGCGAGCAGCTCAAGGGTTCCTGGGCCGGGGCCATGGGCGAGACCCAGTTCATCCCCTCGGCCTATCTCTCCACCGCCGTGGACGGCGACGGCGACGGGCGGCGCGACATCTGGGGCTCGGCCGCCGATTCCCTGGCCTCGGCCGCCAACCTGCTGGCCAAGGGTGGCTGGCAGCGGGGGCAGAGCTGGGCGAAGGAGGTGGTGGTCCCCGACGGCTTCGACTTCAGCATGACCGAGGGGCCGAAGCTGCCGCCCGACGCCTGGGCGACCTTCGGCGTCACCCGCGCCGACGGCCTGCCCTGGACCGACGCCGACAAGGCCTCCGAGGCCCAGCTGATCGCCCCGGCCGGGGCGCAGGGGCCGCTGTTCCTGCTGTTCCCGAACCACTTCGTGATCCGCAAGTACAACAACTCGGTGGCCTACGCCCTGGCGGTGGGCCTGCTGGCCGACCGGATCGCGGGCGGCGCGCCGTTGGTCCGGCCCTGGCCGGCGGAACAGCCGCTGTCGCTGGCCGACCGGATGACGGCGCAGCGGGCGCTGGCGGCGCTGGGCTTCAATCCCGGCACGCCGGACGGGATCGTGGGCGCGGGCACCCGCACCGCGCTGCGCGCCTGGCAAAAGGCCCGCGGCCTGACCGCCGACGGCTATCTGTCGCCGGCCATGGTGCAGCAGCTGAAGACCGAGGCCGGCGCCTCGAGCGCCTCAAACACCGCAGCTGGCGCCCCGTCCTAGGACCCGCTTTCGTCGGCGCGTTCGATGGTGGCCATGGTCGCCTCTTCCCGCGTGACCGCGGCCGGGTCGGCGTTGCGCAGCGCCGGTGAGAGGTAGGCGTAGACCAGGAGGCACAGCATCAGGCCCATGTTCAGGAAGAACGGGGCCGCGTGGCTGGCCCGATAGAGCGCCATGAAGGCCGGGGCGAAGACCGCGTTGATGCCGTTCACCGCCGCGATGGCGCCGGCCACGCGGGCCTGGTCCTTCCAGCCCACCGCGAGCGACGAGCCGGCCGTGAAGCCCGGCCGGGCGAAGCCGAAGCCCATGCTTGCCAGCGCATAGCCCGCCACCACGGTGTGGTAGTCCGGGGCGATGGCCACCAGCAAATTGCCGGCGGCGCCGCAGATGACGCCCCAGCGCAGCAGCTGCCGGGGCGTCATCTGGAACATGCGGATGATGCCCCACTGGGCGAACAGGCCGGCGAGCGCGCCGAAGGCCATGGCGGTGGCGATCTGCTCCTTGGCCGCCAGGGGCGTCACGCCCAGCTTGTCGATCACCAGGAAGCCCAGGGTCTGCTGCTGCGCCGTCTGGCAAGTGGCGACCACGAAGCCGTAGAGCGCGAAGGGCAGCACCCGCGCGTCGCGCCAGAGCGGCCGCTTTTCCTCGACGATCGCCTCCTCGGCCGCCTCGACCGACGCCTCCGGACGACGCTTGCTCTCCGGCAGGAAGCGCCAGACCACCAGCAGCATGACGGCCGCGATGCCCGCGAAGGTGAACAGCGGCCCGGCCAGGCCGACCACCGGATAGATGAAGTAGGGCGCGAGCCACGGGCCGACGAGCGTGCCGATCCCGAAGGCGCCGGCCAGCATGGCCATGGCCTGGGTGCGCTCCTCGCGCGGCGTGTGGTCGGCGATGTAGGCCTGGTAGGCCGGGTTCGACGCCGCGCCGAACAGGCCGAAGATCGAGCGGCCGAGCAGCAGCAGGGCGAAGATGATCATCGGCGCCGCGAGTTGGCGCAGGCCCGCGCTGACGATCGCGCCGCACAGCGTCATCGAGACCATGAAGCCGGTGAGCCCGACGAGCATCAGCGGCTTGCGGCCATAGCGGTCCGACGCCCGCGCCCAGAACGGCGACGAGGAGGCCCAGAGGATCGCCGACAGCGAGAAGATCGCCACCACCATCTCGTCGGGGATCTTCAGCGAGCGGCCGATCAGCGGCAGGACCGAGATCAGGCCGTTGTTGCCGATCGCCGTCGCCACCGACGACCAGAAGATGATCGCGAAGGCGCTCCTGGGCAGGGTCGAGCCCCCGGAACCCTTTGTCACGCTCTGTGCGGCGTCGGCCATGTCCTGGGCTTATGCGCCTGCTCGCCGCAGTGCAAATCCACCGGTCAATCACGGCCCATTAATGAATAACAGCGATGTTCCCTGCCGGCGTTGACGGGAGAATCCCCTTGTTCCCTGGAATTGGCATCGTACTGCTGTTCGGCCTGGTGTTCGGCAGCTTCATCATGACCGGGGGCAACCTCGGCGTGGTCATCGAGGCCGCTCCGCACGAGCTGATGTGTATCCTGGGCGCCGGCGTGGCCGGCCTGCTGATCGGCAACTCCATCCCGGTGCTGAAGAACCTGGGCGCCGGCTTCGGCAAGGTGTTCAAGGGCCCGTCGTGGAAGTCGGCCGATTACCGCGACCTGCTCTCCCTGCTGTTCACCCTCACCAAGACCATGAAGTCCAAGGGCGTGATCGCGCTCGAGAGCCACATCGAGAACCCGAAAGAGAGCTCGATCTTCTCGCGCTATCCGAAGATCCTGAAGGACCATTTCGCCATCGACTTCATCTGCGACACCCTGCGGATGATGACCATGAACCTGGAGGATCCCCACCAGGTCGAGGACGCGATGGAGAAGCAGCTCGAAAAGCACCACCACGAGGCGCATGGCGGGGCCCACGCGCTCACCGGCCTGGCCGACGGCCTGCCCGCCCTGGGCATCGTCGCCGCCGTGCTGGGGGTGATCAAGACCATGGGCGCCATCACCGAGCCCCCGGCCGTACTGGGCCAGATGATCGGCTCGGCGCTGGTCGGTACGTTCCTGGGCGTGTTCCTGGCCTACGGCATGGTGGGCCCGATGGCCAACCGCATGGCCGCGGTGATCGACGAGGACGCCGCCTTCTACAAGATCATCCAGGCGGTGCTGGTGGCCCACCTGCACGGCAACGCCGCCCAGATCTCGGTCGAGATCGGCCGCGGCAACGTGCCGACCGGCAACCAGCCGAGCTTCCTGGAGCTGGAAGAGGCGCTGAACGCCATCCCGAACGACGCGGCCTAAGGCCGCCTCGGGAAGCTTTCGGGCGTTTGCCGGGGCCGCGACGCGGCGCATAGTCCCTCGCCTGAACGACCGGCGAAGGACGCGGCCCATGACCCATCAGCCCCTGCGCAACCTCCTGATCCTGGGCGCGGCGTCCCTGGCGCTGGGCCTCGCCGGCTGCGGCAAGAAGGCCGACAAGGCCGAGACGCCGGCCGCCGCCGCGATCCCGGCCGCCAACAGCCCCGAGGCTCAGGCCGCGATCGCCCGAGACGCCGCCGCCGCGGCCGCCGACGCCGCCGCCGACGCCAACCGCACCGACGAGGCCAC
>JAFEDM010000343.1 GCA_018241625.1 Pseudomonadota bacterium
CATTCTCGGTTTCAATCGCGAGAGCCTGAACGGCCAGCCCGCCTAGCGGTCAACCGGCCTGGCGGCGGGCAGCGCGCATGCCGACCTCGTCGAGCTCGGCGTTCTCACGGCGCAGCGCTTCCTTGGCCTGGGCCGCCTGCATGCTCTCGGCGACCTGCTCGTACTTCTTCTGCTCCTCGAAGGCGGCGGCCAGCGCATCGCGCGCGCCACGCTCCTCCGCCTCGAGGGCGTCGATCTCCGCCTGGACGGCCGCCTTGCGGACCTTCAGGCCTTCCGTGTAGCCGACCAGATACCAGCCGGCCTCGGCGTTTTGCGCCGCGTGCTTCTCTTCGGCCTCGCCCTCGGCGGTCAGCACCGCCAGGCGGGTTTCGGCGGCGGCCTTGCGACCGGCGATCTCCGCCAGGCGGGCCTGGCGGTTTTCGACTTCGTAGCTCGAGAGCTTGATCAAGGAGTCCGCCCAGCTCATGCCGCGGGCACGCTATCGAGGATGAGGCCGAGGTGCTGGAACGAGGCGTCGAGGCTGGTCACCTCGTCCTTGTCCTGGGCCAGGAAGCCTTCCAGCGCCGGATTGAGCGCGATGGCCCGGTCGACCTGCGGATCGGCTCCGGCGCGATAGGCCCCGATGCGGATCAGCTCCTCCATGTTGGCGTAGGCGCTGAGCGCCTGGCGGGCCGATTTCACGATCTCGCGCTCGTGCGGCTGGTGGCAGGCCGGCATGGTCCGGCTGATCGACTTCAGCACGTTGATCGCCGGGAAACGGCCGCGCTCGGCGATCGCCCGCTCCATCACGATGTGCCCGTCCAGGATGCCGCGCACCGCGTCGGCGATCGGCTCGTTATGGTCGTCCCCGTCCACGAGCACGGTGAAGATGCCGGTGATCGGCCCGGCGCGCGTCCCATCCGGGCGGATCGGCCCCGGTCCGGCGCGCTCAAGAAGCTTCGGCAGTTCGGTGAAGACCGTCGGCGTATAGCCCTTGGTGGTCGGCGGTTCGCCCGCCGCCAGCCCGATCTCGCGCTGCGCCATGGCGAAGCGGGTGACCGAGTCCATCAGGCAGAGGACTTCCATGTCCTGGTCGCGCAGGTACTCGGCGATGGCCATGGTCATGTAGGCGGCCTGGCGACGCTTCAGGGCCGGCTCGTCGGAGGTGGCGACCACCACGACAGCGCGCTTCAGGCCCTCCTCGCCCAGGGTCTCCTCGATGAACTCGCGGACCTCGCGGCCCCGCTCGCCGATCAGGCCGACGACGACCGCGTCGCAGTCGGCGTTCTTGGCGAGCATCGACAGCAGCACCGACTTGCCGACGCCGGAGCCGGCGAACACGCCCAGGCGCTGACCGCGGCAACAGGTGGTGAAGACGTTCATCGCCCGCACGCCCAGGTCCAGCCGCTCGCCGACGCGGGCGCGGGCGTGGGCCGAGGGCGGCGGCGCGCGCAGCGGATAGGGCGCGATCCCCTGGGCCAGCGGGCCCTTGCCGTCGATCGGGTTGCCGAAGGCGTCGACGATGCGGCCGAGCCAGGCCTTGGTCGGGCGCACGGCCGAGCCCAGCGGCTCGATGCGGATCTCGGCGCCGGGGGCCACGCCCTCGACCGGACCGAACGGCATCAGCAGCGCGCGGGTATCGCGGAAGCCCACCACCTCGGCGGCCAGCGGGGTCTCGCCATAGCGCCCGATCTCGGCGCGGGCGCCCACCGCCAGGCGGGTCAGGCCGCCCCGGGCCTCGATCAGGAGGCCGTTCACCGCGGCCACGCGGCCGGCGACGGTCAGGGGATCCAGCCGCTCGACCGCGGCCACGAGACTCTTCACGAACAGCCCCAGAAACGTTCTCGACTTCAGGCGTTCAGGAATCGTCCATCACGCTTAAGGAGCGGTGAAGACCACGCGGCTTCGGCCCCGCCTCGCGCCCTTCCCGCGGTGCGGGCGATTTGGTCGCAGCGGCAGCTTAGAGGCCCTAACGGACACCCTTTACGCGGATGGTTTCAGAGAGGTTTTTCCGCCTGTCTGCTTCGGGCGATCTGTCCAATCACGAAAGATTCAACAGCCCGGCGACTCACCCTGAGTCCGGGGACTCTTGTCGCCGATTCCGCATCGGATTAACGATTCTCGCGACGCGGACACCCCCGATTAACTAGTCTTAAATTAACTCATAGGCAGGTTAACGGCGAGGTCCGGCGCGGATTCACTGAATTCGTGCGGCACGCGGGGACGCACTGGGAGAGGGAAATGCGGGTACTGTTGATTGAAGACGACAGCGCCACCGCGCAAAGCATCGAACTGATGCTCAAGTCGGAGGGCTTCAACGTCTATACGACCGATCTGGGCGAGGAAGGCGTCGATCTGGGCAAGATCTACGACTATGACCTCATCCTGCTCGATCTGAACCTTCCCGACATGAGCGGCATGGACGTGCTGCGGACGCTGCGGGTCGGCAAGATCAACACGCCGATCATGATCCTGTCGGGTTCGGCCGAGATCGACACCAAGGTGAAGACCTTCTCGGGCGGCGCCGACGACTACATGACCAAGCCGTTCCACAAGGACGAGCTGGTGGCGCGCATCCATGCGGTGGTCCGCCGCTCCAAGGGTCACGCCCAGTCGGTCATCAAGACCGGCGACATCCTGGTCAACCTGGACGCCAAGACGGTCGAAGTGAACGGCCTGCGGGTCCACCTGACCGGCAAGGAATACCAGATGCTCGAGCTGCTCTCGCTTCGGAAGGGCACGACCCTGACGAAGGAGATGTTCCTGAACCACCTCTACGGCGGCATGGACGAGCCCGAGCTGAAGATCATCGACGTCTTCATCTGCAAGCTGCGCAAGAAGCTGGCCGCGGCCGCCGAAGGCAAGCACCACATCGAAACCGTCTGGGGCCGCGGCTACGTGCTGCGCGACCCGCAGGAAATCGGCGCCGTCGCGGCGGCATAGGCCCGCCAACACCTGTCGCCGAACACGAGAAGGGCGTCCCGCCGCAAACGGGGCGCCCTTCTTCTTTGGGGCCGTTTCAGAGACCCGCCGCCATCGCCATGCGCACCAGTTCGGACAGGTTCCGGGCGCCGGTCTTCCGCATCAGCCCGGCCCGGTGCACCTCGACAGTGCGCGGGCTGATGCCGAGCTCCAGGGCGACGGCCTTGGTCGTCTGGCCGCTGGCGACGCGCTCGAGCACCTCGCGTTCCCTGGGGGTCAGTCGCACGAGCAGTCCGGGCCGCGCCGGCGGCGGAGCGGGCGCGGCTTCGACGATGGCGTCCAGTCGCCGCAGCAGCTCGTCAGGCTCGAACGGCTTCTCGATGAACTCGCTGGCCCCCTCGCGCATGGCCTCGACCGCCATCGGGATGTCGCCGTGGCCGGAGATCACGATCGCCTTCCACGGGCGGCCCATCCGGCGCAGGCGCCGCAGCAGCTCGATCCCGCTGACGCCGGGCATCCGCACGTCGGTGATCAGCACCCCCGGCGTCAGGTCCGGTTCTTCGGCGAGGAAATCCTCGGCCGCGCCATAGGCGCGCACGACATAGCCGGCCGCACGCAGGGCGTAAGACAGGGCGCGGCGCACGCCGGCGTCGTCATCCACGAGGTCGATCTCAGGCCGCTCCGGCATCCGCGTTCCTTTCGGGTTCGACCGCCGGGATCGTGAAGCGGAAGATCGTTCCGCCGCCGGCGCGACGGCGCACCCAGATCCGTCCGCCCTGCGCCTCCACGATCGTGCGCGAGATGGAGAGGCCCAGGCCCATGCCCGTGCCCGTGGCCTTGGCGGTGACGAAGGGGTGGAAGAGTTCGGCCGCGACCTTCGCGTCGAGACCCGTCCCGGTGTCGGCGACGGAGACCTCGATCTGTCCGGCGCCGTTCACGCCCGCCGAGACCGTCAATTCGCGGCGCGGCGATTCAGCCATGGCCTCGGCCGCGTTGCGCACCAGGTTCACGACCACCTGCTGCACCTGGACCCGGTCGACCATGGCCTGCGGCAGGTCGCGCGCCATGCGGTAGCGGATGCTGATGCCGCTGTCCTTTGCGCCCACCATGGCCAGGACCACGGCTTCGCGCAGCATCGGCTCGACGTCCTCCGGCCGGCGCTCGACAGGCCCCGGCGCCAGGAAACGCCGGATCCGGCGGATGATCTCGCCCGCGCGCAGGATCTCGCGGCTCGCTTCCGCCATGGCGTCGATCACGTCCGGCGTCGCCGTCCTGTCCCTTTGCAGCAGGCGGTTGGAGCCCTGGATGTAGCTCGCCGCGGCCATCAGCGGCTGGTTCAGCTCGTGCGCGATGCCGGCCGCCATCTCGCCCA
>JAFEDM010000344.1 GCA_018241625.1 Pseudomonadota bacterium
GGCAGCCAGGGCTATGGCGCGGCCTTCGAGGCGGCCAACAAGAACGACTTGGGCGGCGCGGACTACACCGACATCATGGCCGGCGTGGACGCGGCCCTGGCCAGGTTCCCGCTGGACCCGGCGAAGACGGCGCTGATCGGCTACAGCTACGGCGGCGAGATGGCGGGCTTCGTGGAGGGCCGCACCGACCGCTTCAAGGCCATCGTCGCCGGCGCGCCGGTGATCGACCAGTTCAGCGAGTACGGGACCGAGGACGAGGCCTGGTACGATCGCTGGTACTTCGGCCAGCCCTGGAAACGCTTCGCCGACGCCTGGCGGCAGAGCGCGCTTTCCCGCGTCGAGCACGCCAAGACCCCGATGCTGCTGCTGCAGGGCGAGGACGATCCCACCGATCCGCTGGGCCAGTCGCAGGAGATGTACCGGGCGCTGCACGAGATGGGCGCGCCGGTGGTGATGGTGCAGTACCCACGCGAGACCCACGCCACGCTTGGCCGCGCCTTCTCGGCCCAGTCGACGCGCGAACCCTGGCACGGCGACGACCTGCGCCGCCGGATGCTGGCGTTCATCGCCGACGCCTTCGCGGGCCGGAACCCGGCCGCGGAGCCGCCGGCCGCGCCTTAGGTCGATCCTGACATCCTGCTGACAGGAAGCTGTCAGCAGGGCCGGGGCAGGATGGGGCCCAGACAGACAGGAGCCCCATCGATGATCGTCCTCGCCGCGTTCGGCCCGTTGTGGGGCACGCCCGATCCCAGCCCCTTCGTCATCAAGACCGAGGTGCAGCTGAAGATGGCCGGCCTCGCCTACCGCACCGAGCGTCGCCGTCCGCCGGAAGGGCCGAAGGGCAAGGTGCCGTTCATCGAGGACGACGGCCAGCTGATCGGCGACAGCGTGCTGATCCGCGACCACATCGAGACGAAGTACGGCCTGGACCTGGACGCCGGTCTCAGCCCGCGCGAACGCGCCCTGGGCTGGGCGGCGGAGCGGGTCTGCGAGGACCACATCTACTGGGCCATCGTCTATGCCCGCTGGGCGATCCCGGCGAACTTCGACAAGGGCCCGGCGGTGTTCTTCCAGGGCGCGCCGGACGAGGTGCGCGAGGCGGCCCGCGCCGGCATGGGCCAGGTGCTGCACGGCCAGGGGACCGGCCGCCACTCGCTGGCGGAGATCGGGGATCTGGCCGGCCGCTCGTTCGCGGCGCTGTCGACCCTGATCGGCGACGGCCCCTACCTGGCGGGCGAGACCCTGGGCGCGGCGGACGCCAGCATCTTCGGCTGCCTGGCCGCGGCCGGCACGCCGTTCTTCGACACGCCGGTGCGCGACGCCCTGATGCGCCATCCGAACCTGGTCGCCTATCGCGACCGGATGATGCAGCGCTTCTATCCGCAGTTCGCCGGGGCCGAGCCCACGCCCGAGCCGGCCTGAACCTGAGCAGACCCGGGGCGTTCACTGAGACGTGCGCCTCGGACCCGTCGCTTTCCCGGGCGCGCGGAGTCAAAGTGATCCTCGGGGGGCGACGAGGACGGGAGACGCGCCCATGACCCGTGGCTTCGAACAGCAGGATCCCAACCGGGACTTCAGCTTCCCAAAGCCGGTCCCGGCCGCCCAGCACGGGCGGCAACCCGACCGCAAGAGCGCCCAGCCGGAGCGCCCCGCGCGCGTCATCGAGCCACGCCCCGGCCACTAGCGCCGGGGCCGCCGAGGGCTCTCCCGGATTGCGACAATCGGCCCCGCGACAGATTCTGCCGCCGCACTAGCGCGTCCTTAACCGCCAAGGCTTCGTAATATTGAAGAGTTAGTGATCCCCCGCGAACCGCGCGCGTTTATGTGCGCGCCGTCCACGAGAGCGTTGCATGCCCCAGTTCGAAGCCCTGCCTTCCCGACGCCTGATCCTCGCCGGGGGTCTGTTGCTGCCGCTTGCGCCGCACATGGCCCTGGCGGCCGGCGCGCCCCGTAACCTGAGCTTCGCGGTGTTCCGCAACAACGCGCACATCGGCGAGCACCACATCAATTTCGCCAGCGACGGCGCGGCGGTCACCGCCACCACCGACGCAGTCATGACCGTGAAGATCGGCCCGGTGCCGGTGTTCAAGTACCACCACCATGCGGTGGAGACCCGGCGCGACGGCCTCTTCGCCTCGCTGGAGACGGCGACCACTACCAACGGCAAGGCCGAACGGGTGGAGGCCGAGCGCACCGACGGCGCGGTCCGTATCGACTGCGCCACCGGCAAGGCGATCCTGGCGGCCAACGTCAATCCGCTGACCCACTGGAACCCGCGGATTTTTGAAGGCCCGATGTTCAACCCGCAGACCGGCAAGATGATGAAGGTGCGGGTCAGCCGCGAGACGCCCACCCGCTGGGCGATCCGTGGCGAGGTCGAGATGGACGACATCTACGACGAGACCGGCGCATGGCTGGCCGCCAAGGCCAAGGCCGACGACGGCTCGACCATCGAATACCGCCGGATCTGAACCCGTCGGCAGGCCTGGACCGCGGGCTCAAGTGAACTTCGATCACTGAAACTGCGGTCAGCGGCGCCTACACCCTTTCGCGGCCCCCGCGGACTCTGTTAGACCGGAGCCATTGAAACCGCGCTTTTCCTGAAGGGCGCCGGCCTCGGCCCCTCGCGGCCGACCTCCCGCCGGCGTGGGTCGTTTGGACGCCAAGCCTGAGTCCGCCGAACCGGTCGCCCCAGAGTCGGTCTCGCCTGAGACCGACCTCGCCGCCCGCGAGGCCGCCTACGAGAAGTTCGTCTGGGACAACCTGAAGCGGAACTACCTCGGCAACTACCTGCACGGCATGCTGGGGATGACCGGCTTCCGGCTGGTCAATGCGCCGACCTTCCTGCCCGCCTACATCCACCAGGTCTCAGGCTCGAACACCATCGTGGGCCTGGCGCTGGCGCTGCAGCAGTTCGGCGGCGTGGTGGCGCCCATCTTCACCGGTTCCCAGGTCGAGCACCGCAAGAAGGTGATGCCGGCGGCCATGTGGATGGGCGGCCTGGGCCGCGTCGCCATCCTGTGCATCGCGCTCTCCGGCTGGTTCCTGAAGGGCCCGGCGCTGACCACCGCGCTGTTGTTCTTCATCGGCATGTTCGGCCTGTTCATGGGCGCCCAGCGGGTGGTGTTCAGCCTGCTGCTGTCCAAGGTGATCCCGCTCAGCCGCCGCGGCCGCCTGCAGGCCTGGCGCAGCTTCACCGGCAGCATGATCGCCGCCGTCCTGGCCTGGGTGGCCGGCAAGTACTTCGTGGGCAAGAACCTGTTCGGGAACGGCTATTCCACGACCTTCGTCTTCGCCTTCGTGCTGACCAGCCTGGGACTGTCGGCGCTGCAGATCCTGCTGCGCGAGCCCGAGCCCCCGACGACCCGGCCGCAGGCCCGGTTCCGCGACCGGCTGCGCGACTTCCCGCAGCTCATCGCCCAGGACCGGTCCTACGGCTTCTTCCTGCTGGTGCAGATGCTGTCGAGCTCGGCGCGGATCGCGACACCGTTCTACATCCTGTTCGTCGGCCGGCTGATGCCGCTGACCGGCGAGCTGATCGGCACGCTGACCACCATCCTGCTGGTCGCCGACATGCTGTCGAACCTGCTCTGGGGCAACATCGGCGACCGGACCGGTTTCCGGCTGGTGCTGCTGTTCGCCATGGTCATCTGGCTGGCGGCCACGGTGCTGTTGCTCGAGGTGCATGCGCTGCCGGCCATCTACCTGGCCTTCTTCGGCCTGGGCGCGGCGCAGGCCGGCTACCTGATGTCGACCCAGACCATGATCCTGGAGTTCGGCGCGCGGGAGGACCTGCCGATGCGCATCGCGGTCTCAGCCACAGCCGAGAGCATCACCGCCACGGCCGGGCCGCTGATCGGCGGCTGGATGGCCGACCTGTTCGGCTACAACTTCGTGTTCGGCGCCTCGGTCGGCATGCTGGCCATGGCGCTGCTGATCCTGTTGGGCGCCGTGCCGGAACCCAGGACCGCGCGGCTGGCGGCGCTCTAGCGGCGTGATCCACATTCCCACAGCGGCCTGGGCGCATACGGCCTTCGACCTCGCCGCCTGGAGCAGTGGCGCGGGCCTCTCGGTCCTCCTCTACCGCTGGCGGCTGAAGGACCTGGCCCAGGCGGTGGCGCGGCGCACCGACGGCTACTACTTCGCCGCCCTGGCGGCCGGGGCCATTCCCGGGGCCTGGCTGGCGGGATCCCTCAACACCCTGCGCGACAGCCATCCGGTGCTGAGCCACAGCGTGGTCGGCGCCCTGGTCGGGGCCATCGTGGGCGTCGAGGTCTACAAGCGGCTGCGCGGGATCGCGGGATCGACCGGCGGCGTCTTCGTAGGATCGTTCTGCCTCGGCGTGGTGATCGGCCGTTTCGGCTGCCTGTTCGCCGGACTGCCCGACGGCACCTATGGGACGCCGACGACCCTGCCGTGGGCGGTGGACCTGGGCGACGGGGTCGGCCGCCATCCGGTGGAGCTGTACGAGAGCGCGGCCATGGCGCTGTTCCTGGCCGCCTATCTCGCGGGCCTGGCCCGGCGCGCGCCTTGGGCCATGCGGCGCGGCTTCTACGCCATGTGCATCGTCTACGGCGTGCAGCGCTTCACCTGGGAGTTCCTGAAGCCCTATCCGACCCTGATCGGGCCGTTTAACCTGTTCCATATCCTGTGCGGGGGACTGGTCGCCTATGGATGGCTGTACTGGCGCGGCGACCTCCGACGCGAACGCGACGCGGAAGATCGCGCCCTATCTGTTCCAGGGGCAGACCACCAGCCTGTGTGAGACCTGCCTCGCGCTGGTCCCCGCCAAGATCATCTCCGAGGGCGCCGACGTCTTCTACCTGAAGCGCTGCCGCGAACACGGGGTGCAGAAGACCCTGATCAGCGACGACCTCTCCTACTGGAAGGCGCAGCGCGACTGGCTGAAGCCGGGCGACCGGCCGCTCGGCGTGCAGACCCGCACCGAGCACGGCTGTCCCTACGACTGCGGCCTGTGCCCGGACCACGAGCAGCATTCCTGCCTGGCGATCGTCGAGGTCAACGAGGCCTGCAACCTCTCCTGCCCCGTCTGCTTCGCCGACAGCTCCGTGAAGCGCACCGCGCACCGGCCGCTTGCCGAGATCGAGGCGATGCTGGACGTGCTGGTGGCGTCTGAGGGCGAGCCGGACCTGGTGCAGATCTCGGGCGGCGAACCCACCATCCACCCGCAGTTCTTCGAGATCCTCGACGCGGCCAAGGCGCGGCCGATCCGCCATCTGATGATCAACACCAACGGCCTGCGGATCGCGCGCGAGGCGGGCTTCGCCGAGCGGCTGGCGGCCTACATGCCCAGGTTCGAGGTCTATCTGCAGTTCGACAGCCTGAAGCGCGACGCCCTGATGGACATGCGCGGCGCGGACCTGACCTCGGTGCGCCGCCAGGCGCTGGAGGCGCTGGAGCGCAACAACATCTCCACCACCCTGGTGGTGACGCTGAAAAAGGGCGTCAACGACGCAGAGATCGCCGACATCGTGCGCCACGCCCTGGAATGGCGCTGCGTGCGCGGGGTGACCTTCCAGCCGATCCAGGACGCCGGGCGCAACGACGGCTTCGACCCCAAGGCGCACCGGATCGTGTTGACGCAGGTGCGGCGCGCCATCGCCGAGGCCGGCGTCTTTGCACTGGAGGACCTGATCCCGCTGCCCTGCAACCCCGACCAGATCTGCATCGGCTATGGCCTGCGCAACGGCCGCGACGTGCAGCCGATCACCTCGCTCCTGCCGCGCGAGCTGTTCGTGGCGGCGACGCCCAACACCGTGACCTTCGAGGCCTATCCGGAGCTGCGCAACGCGGTGTTCAGCCTGCTCTCGCTCAGCACCGCCCAGGCCGACACC
Source organism: Pseudomonadota bacterium (assembly GCA_018241625.1). Classification (GTDB taxonomy): domain Bacteria; phylum Pseudomonadota; class Alphaproteobacteria; order Caulobacterales; family Caulobacteraceae; genus Phenylobacterium. The sequence continues at coordinate 5,856 of JAFEDM010000344.1, forward strand.
ACTGACAAGCTGGCCGGCCTGCTGTGCTGCCTGCCCGAGGCGGTGGTCCCGCAGGAGGTGGCCTATGAGAACACCTTCCGGGTGGTGGTCAGCCAGTTCCTCGACCGCTTCAACTTCGACCTGGGGACTGTGAAGCGTTCCTGCGTCCACTTCGTCCAGCCGGACGGGCGGATCATCCCCTTCGACACCTTCAACACCTTCTACCGGCCGGGCGCGGCCGGCGGCGAGGCGTTGCGACGGGGACAAGGGCGATGAGCGGCGACTCCGGCATCGGTCTGCTTTTGATGGCCGTCGGCGCGATCCTCGCGGGGCTCTGTGGGCAATGCACGCTCTCCACCCGGATGTACTGGCCGATGTCCCTCGTTATCGGCGGCGTTCCGACCCTGATCGGCATCGCGGTCTTCGTGATGGGCTTCCGCATGTGGTGGGAAGCGCGGGAGGGCGATCGATGACCGCCGGCCTGTCGCGCGGCGAACGGGCGGCCTTCGCCTTCTTCGGCAACGCGCTGCTGGGCGTGGGCTGGCTGTCGGTGGTGCTGGGCGGCCTGTGCACCCTGGCCGTGGGGTTCTTCACCCTGGTCGGGGTCGGGGACGGCTCAGGTCACGCGAGCCCGGAGGACTGGGTTCCGGCGATTGTCATGCTGACGTTCGGCGGCGCCTGCGTGTGGCTGGGCCGGCGGCTGA